>JAFTJB010000049.1 GCA_017456625.1 Clostridia bacterium | reverse complement strand
CTACTTCTGGAACGGAAACAAGTCCGGCAAGTTTGATGAAGCACTCGAAACCTATATTGAGGTTCCCTCCGACGTCGTTCCTTTTGAGCAAAGACCTTGGATGAAGTGTGCTGAGATCACCGATAAGCTCATCGAGTGCCTCAACTCCGGAAAATACAAGTATCTGCGTGTCAACTTCCCCAACGGCGATATGGTCGGTCACACGGGCTCCATTGCGGCGACTCGCTGCTCCATGGAGGCGCTCGACCTCCAGCTCGGCAGAATTCTTCCCGTCGTGGATGCGCTCGGCGGCGTTGCGATCCTCACCGCTGACCACGGAAATGCGGACGAAATGTACGAGACCGATAAGAAGGGCATGCCCAAGGCAGACAAGAACGGCAACTACAAGGCAAAGACCAGCCACACGCTCAACCCCGTTCCCTGCATCTTCTACGACAACACCGATGCAAAGGATCACTACACCGTAAAGGCAGACGGCGCGTTCGGTCTCTCCAACGTAGCGGCTACCACCGTCAACCTCATGGGCTACAAGGCTCCCGAGATGTGGGACGAGTCTATCGTAGAAATCAAATAAGAAAAAAGAGGCATCTATCATGTTTAAAACAGAGCTGCACGCGCACACCGCAGAGGTCAGCCCCTGTGCCAAGATGAAGGCACGTGATGTTGTTGACGCATATATTGAAGCGGGCTACTCCACGCTCGTGATCACGGACCATTTCTGCGATTACGTTATCAATAACGCAGGCGCGACCTGGACACAGAAAATCGATCACTATTTGGCAGGCTACCGCCGCGCAAAGGAGTACGCGGGCGATCGTTTGAACGTCCTGCTTGGCTTGGAACTGCGCTTTGAAGGAAGCAGCAATGATTATCTTATGTTTGGCGTGACCGAGGAATTTCTCTACAGTCATCCCGAGCTCCACAAAATGAAGCTCAACCGCTTCCGTCCCTTTGCGATCCAAAACGATATCTTCATCAATCAAGCACACCCCTTCCGCAACTCCCTCGATATCGTCAAGCCCAATCTGCTTGACGGTATGGAGGTGTTCAACGCAACGCCCACCTCGTCCCACGATAGCCGCAATGATATTGCAAATCTTTGGGCTCAGCGCTTTGGGCTTATCCGCACTTCGGGCAGTGACTTCCACGGAACCGACCACAGAACCTTGAGCGGCATTATGACCGACGAGAGGATCACCTCCTCGGAGCAGCTTGTGGCAATTCTCCGCAGTGAAACGCACACCCTCATCTGCGAGGGCGAGGTCGCAAAGGAGGAAGGACTTTCGACCATGCCCGCGGCATACGAAAGAAAGAAGTAATATGGAATACACGATGGAAACCCTGGCACGGGAATGTGCCGCCTGTCAAAAATGCGAGCTTTGCAAGACTCGCACCAACTGCGTGTTCGGTGTGGGCAATCCCAACGCGGACTTGATGTTTGTCGGGGAAGCTCCCGGCGAGCAGGAGGACCTTTCGGGAACTCCCTTTGTCGGGCGTGCGGGACAGCTGCTCGACAAATTTCTCCTCGCCGTTGACATCAAGCGCGAGGACGTTTACATCGCAAACATCCTCAAGTGCCGTCCTCCCAAGAATCGCGATCCTCTGCCCGAAGAGGAAGCGGCTTGCATCGGTTATCTGCGTGAGCAGGTTCGCTTGATCCGTCCCAAGATCATCGTATGTCTCGGAAGGATCTCGGCAATGAAGCTCATCAATCCCGCTTACAAGATCACCAAGGAGCACGGAACCTGGGTAGAACGAGGCAACTGTCTCATGACCGCGGTCTACCATCCTGCGGCACTCCTGCGCGATCCCCGCAAAAAGGAGGATATGATGGAGGACATGAAGGCGATCCGCAAAAAGCTGGAGGAGCTTGGCTGCCTGTAAAAAGCGAGAATCTGATTACATACGAAACGAGGCAATGCCAATGGCATTGCCTCTTCTTTATTTGAGAAAATAGGGTGGATTTTTGTGTTCACTCTCCCGAAAATCTGCCGCGAGCATCTCGAGGAGCGTATCTTGATCAATCCCCTCGACCGCATTTTGCGCGTACTCCATCAAATAGCGATACGCATCGGGCTGGGAGATCTTTTGCAGGGGTCGCTCATCGTGCGTACGCAAATATTCGGTCAGTCCCGTCCAAAACGCGAACTGCGACGGCACAAGCCTTGCAAGATACCACAGCGTATGCACAAATTTTCCGCTCTCGCGGTATCGCTCCAAGGTCTCCGCCATATGTGAGAGTCGCCTCATCTCGGGATAAGAGATCCACTTGCTCTGCATAACCGTATACGGTGCTTTCGTCTGCGCAATATAGCCGTATTCCTGCATTTTCTCGCGTAGCACTGTCCCGTGAAGCAGCTTTAAAAAGCCAACCTGCAACAGATCACAGCATCCGTACGCATCGTCAAAGGATCTTCCAAACCGTTCATAGCCCTCATACGGCAAGCCCGCGATCAGATCCAAATGAACGTGAATGTTCCCCATTTTGTGGATCTTTGCGACGTTTTCAAGCGTTTTTTCGGGATAAATATGACGAGAGACCGCCTCAAGCGTTTGCCGATTGGTGCTTTGCAAACCAAACTCCAATTGGATCTTCCCTTTTGGCATTGCGGCAAGAATCTCAAAGCTTTCCTCATTTAAAAGTGATGCGCAGACCTCAAAATGGTAGTGCTTGGTAAACCGCTCCTCCAAAAGCGCCTGCCATATTTTGTTTGCGCGCTTGATATCGGCATTGAAGGTTCGGTCAACGAATTTGATAACCTTACAATCCGTGTGGATCCGCTCAAACTCCTCCAAATCGGCAAGCGTTTGCTCTACGCTCTTTTGCCGTAGTCCATGCATGGCGGACGAAAGACAGTACGCGCATCCAAACGGACAGCCGCGTGAGGATTCGTAATATAGAATTCCTCCACTTCCCTCTCCCTCGCGGTACAGGACTCCCTCATTTTGCATCAGAGAGCCGCTGTTTTTTGCATAAATAATACGGTCGAAGGGTTCGCCGTTTTGCATCCTTTGACAGAGCGAGACCATTGCCTCCTCCCCCTCGCCGCACACGATGGCATCGATCTCCTCCATACCGTCAAAGCGATCCACCCCAAAGGATGCCTCGGGACCGCCGAAAATGATCCGCGTGCTTGGCAAAAGCGCACGGAGATCACGCGCGAGCGTCAACATCTCCTCAATATTCCAAATATAGCAGGAAAAGCCGTACACATCCGCACGTTGGGCATACAGCTCCTCAAGGACGTGCGCCGTACGGTCACGCAGGGTATGCTCCGAGAGCACCACCTCAAAGCCCGCATCCTCCAGAGGGCGGCGCAGGCAACGTATTGAAAGGCTCGTGTGTACCCACGAGCCATTCAGAGCAAACAGAACGATCTTCATACCATCTTCCTTTACTTTATTGTTCTTCCCTTATTCTACCACAATTCTTCTCTTATTTCAAGTCAAAAAGTCTGTCACAAAAGCGTTTTGTATATTCCTCCTTGGCAGAGAAATCCATGGCGGCAATATAGACCTCCTCCAGTGCAAAATGCACCTCCCGTACGCGCGCAAGCGCTTCCTCTGCACCGTGCACAAGGGAACGGCAAAGCTGCTCGGTACGGTTGAGCGATCGACGGATATGCTTCATGGATGCGGTATCCACAAACCGTCTCGTCCCCACACGGCGGTACGGGTATACACATTCCTCCGCACGTCCTACCACGATCGCGATCTTGCTTTCACACAGAAAAATACCGTCGATCCGCTCAGGCAGGATCGGATCGTGCGACAGGCGCATCTGCAACCGTTTCCTCTCTGCGATCTGCCAAAGCATCCGCATCAGATATTGCGCGCTCCCTCGGCAATCCTCCACCAGAAGGATGCGGTCGGCAGTGGCAAAATACGTATCCAACGCGACCTTACCCTTCATACCGATCGAACGAATGAGCGCGGGCTGCTCACGCGCGCATTTTCCGTTCGGCACATCCCACAAAAGCTTTTCCGCATACTGCTCCATGGCGGAATAGCGGATATAAGGCGCGATCAGATCATCCCGATTTGCGCTGACCTCCCCATAGGCGGCAAGATAGCGATATGCCATCTTGTACGCCTTTTTCTTTTCTCCATTCCACAGTGCGATCTCCCGTGCGTGCGAGCGCAGATTCTCAGAGCTCCAAAACGCGCCGAGATCGACAAGCTCCTCTCTCACCCCCGGCGAGGTTGGCTCGTAGACGTGCGGTGCAGTCGCATCGAGAAGCGCGACACATTCCGTCCCGCGTGTCAGAATGACGCCGTCAAGCGAATCAGCATCCGACGAGCAATAGATGTATTCGCACCTTCCTCCGCGTCGCTCGGTATCCTGCGCAACCTCACGCATAAACCGACTCTTACCCGTCCCGGGACCTCCCTTGATCGCGTAGACTCGCTTGATCCGCGCATCATCAAAGCACTGCGGATAATAGCTGTAAAAGCCGAATGCACTGTTGGATGCCGCAAAATAGGCATCCTCTCCCGTTCTTCTCATTTCCATTCCAATACCTCCTATCCAAATTCGTTCCATTATATGCGGAAGATCACAAAATAGTTCTATTGCAGGGCTTGTCAGCATATAGTGAAACAAAAAAGACAAGGAGTATACCCGTGCAAAGCATCAAAGCCGTTTATTCATCGCTCGATCTGCCCGAAAAGCTGATTGCCTGCCTTCCGATCCATCTGACCGATGCGATCCGTCGCTCGGGGGCACCTACGGCAGAGGAAATCCGTCTGCACCGAGGAAGAAACGCCACCGTGACCGCAGGTGGAAGGAATTATCCTACCAATATGACACTCAATGAAAGCGAGATCAACGACATTTTGCACCGCATGTGCGGCGGCTCGCTTTACGCGCACCGTCACACCATCAATCAGGGCTACCTTTCGCTTGAAGGGGGAATTCGCGTGGGCGTATGCGGGAGTGCCGCCATTGAGGGGGGCACGATCATTGGAATCAGCGATATCACGGGACTTATCATCCGCATTCCGCACCGTCAGCGTGTCAACGCGCTCCCGATCATTGAAAAGCTCCACGCATCAAGCTCACGGCGAGGAATACTGATCTACGCGCCTCCCGGTGTCGGCAAGACCACGCTTCTGCGTACCGTAGCGATCGAAGCAGCCTCGGGGGCGGATGCGCTCCGCACGGTGGTGGTGGATACACGCGAGGAATTGGGCTACACACTTGATGGGAGTCGGCTGACCTTGGACGTACTGCTTGGTTACCCGCGTGACGTGGGAATCGAGATTGCGGTGCGCTCGCTCGGTGCCGAGCTCATTATCTGCGACGAGATCGGTGGAGGGCGTGATGCGCGCGCCATTCTCTCCGCCGCCAATTGCGGTGTTCCCCTCATTGCATCGGCGCACGCGGCAAGTATCGAGGAGCTTTTGCGCCGTCCGGCGCTCAAGCTGCTTCACGAGGCGGAGATATTCGAAAGCTACGTTGGCATCACGCGCGACCGTATCGGTGGATTTGCCTACCGATTTACCGACCGATACGCGGAAAGGAGCCTCAGATGATCCTGCTCAAGCTCTTGGGCGCGGGACTGATCACCTCGGTCGGCGGCTTTGCGGCGTATTCCGCCGTCCGCTTTGAAAAGCACAAGCTTATGGTGCTCGACGGATGGATCGATCTCATTTTTCACATTCGCGGTCAGATCGATTGCTATCTCACACCGCTCGACGAGATCTTATCCTCCGCCGATCCGTCGATCCTTAAGGCTTGTATGTGTAATACCCCTCACCCGGACCTACACGCGCTGCTCGAAGCCTCCTCCCCCTATCTCGCGCAAGAGAGCCGACGTCTGCTTTCCGGCTTTGTCCGTGAGATCGGAGGCAGTTACCGCGAGGAGCAGCTCCGCCGCTGCGATTATTACATCAATGCCTTGCGTGTGATCCGAGACAAGCTCGCCGCTGATCTCCCCGCACGCACCAAGCTTTCGGTCACCGTCAGTCTCTGTATTGCGCTCGGTGCCGCGATCCTACTATGGTAAAAATACGGAAAGGAAAAAGCAAATGGATATTTCTCTGATCTTTAAAATTGCGGGCATCGGCATTCTCGTTGCGGTCGCCTCGCAGATACTGAACAAAACGGGGCGCGATGAGCAAGCAACCTTTGTCACCGTTGCGGGCATCATCGTGGCGCTCATGCTTTTGATCACGCAGATCAAGGAGCTTTTTGATCTGGTCACCTCGGTATTCGGAATGTAGCATGGCTCTGCGTGTTTGTCTGCTCGCCGTAACCGCTCTGTCTCTTGCACTATTGGTCAAAGCATGGAAAAGCGACTTTCTGCCGCTTGTACGTATTGCCGCGGCACTCGCATTTGCACTCCTGCTCATCTCCTCCGCGACACCGATCATCTCCTATGTCGAGGGCTTGATCCAAAGCACCTCTGCCGCAGGCTACTCGCCGATTCTGTTCAAGGCACTCGGAATTGCGATATTAACACAGTGCTGTAGCGAGATCTGTCGAGAATGCGGCGAGGGGGGGATTGCTACGGGGGTGGAGCTGGTGGGCAAGCTCGAGATCTTGCTTTTATGTCTGCCGCTCATCAACGAGATTTTGACCCTTGCGCGCGAGCTGATGGAGCTCGGTTCATAAAAAGAAGGATAACAACATGAAAAAGCTCATTATTTGCCTTGTCTCCTGCCTCTTGCTCATTGCCCTCATGTGCATAACAATCGCGGCAGAGGAGGAGACCGACACGCTGACACAGCTTCCAAGCGAATATACCGATCTCTTGGATTCGCTTCCCGAGGAGATCGTCGACCTGCTTCCTCCTTCCCTCTTTTCCTCGAGCAGCGAGGAGGTTGGAGCAGGAACCGGTGAGATGGCTGATCTTTCCTATCTACTCCAAGCGGTGCTCTCTTTGGTCGGCCTGCGACTTGGAGATTGCGCCAAGCTGCTCGCCGCAACCGTGGGACTGTTGCTTCTCTCCGCGATCTGCAACGCGATAAAAACCGCCTTTCGGACTGAGAGCATCGCACGAACGATCTCCTTTCTCTCCTCGCTCATTATCACGCTCTCCATTCTTTCGGTGGGCTACCAAAGCATCCGCACGGTGACCTCCTATTTTGAAACGCTCTCGGACATTACCGTGGCACTCATTCCGCTCATGGGGGTCTTGTACGCCATGGGGGGCAACGTGACCGCCGCCGTAGCATCCACCTCCGGATTATCGCTCTTTCTTGCGGTGCTGGAAGAGATCGTTTCCAAAAGCATCGTTCCCTTTTGCGGCATCTGCCTCGCATTTGCACTCATCCGTGCGCTCGATCCCTCCATCCGCCTGGGAACCCTTGCCGATACGATCAAAAAGAACTACACCACCCTTCTTGCTTTTTTGATGATGCTCCTCTCCGCAATGCTTGCCGCACAGACCACACTTGGTGCGGGGAAGGACGGCATTGCCATGCGGAGCGCAAAATTTGCGGCGGGCAACATGATCCCCGTGGTTGGCGGCTCGGTTGCCGAGCTTTTGCGCACGGTGAGCACGGGAGTTGGCTATTTGCGCGGCACGGTTGGGATCTGCGCCGTCCTGCTCCTGCTCTTGACCCTTCTGCCAACGCTCATCGAGCTGCTTTTGGTGCGCTTGACTTGGCAAATTTGTGCATCCGTTGCCGATCTGCTCGGTTGTGACAGCGAAAAGAAGCTGCTTGACGAAATCGCCTGTCTCTCGGGCTACCTCGTCACGGCGGTCGCCATCTGCTCCTCCGTCGTCCTGCTCGCCGTCTCCCTTCTCATTCACTGCACCGCCGCTTTCGGATAATCTGATCAAAGAAAAGGATTCTCATGACGACCTATATCATCTCTCTTTTGTCTGCTTCTCTTGCCATCACGCTTCTCACTGTCATCGCACCCGAGAGCGGCATCGGCAAGCACGTCCGCCTCATCACCGCGCTCTTTCTTATCTGTGTGATCATCGCGCCGATCGGCGGTTTACTTGGGGGCTTGCGCGATCTGGCAAACGGTAGCTTTACCCTCCCCGAGCTTACTCCTCCGCAATCCGAGGATGCCGAGGAGGAGCTTCAAAAGGTCTTGGATCACGCGTCCAAGGACTATTTTCTGCAATCATTGGAGCAAATGATCGTATCAAAGCTGGGGGTAAAGCAGGGGGATATCCGATGCACCGCCATATGGAATGATACCGACGAGGGCACGGTGCCAACGCGCATCACAGTCCTGCTCTCGGGCTCCGCGATCTGGAAGGACCCCGAAATGATCGAGTTCTTCGTCTCCGATCTGCTATCCTGCGACTGTGTTACCGCGATTGAATAATGGAGGTTTTTTCATGCTATCATTTTTAAAAAGTGAGAACGGCGAAAAAAACAGCAGACTGCGCCTACTGCTGATCATTGGAGGGGCGCTGCTCGGGGTTGTTTTGCTTCTGTTTGGAAGCGGTACGATCGGAGGCAATGAGGAGGAGCCAAGCAATGCACCTGCCTATTCCGTCACACAGGATGAAACGCTCATCTATCAAACCTACCTCGAGGGACGGATCAAAGCACTCTGCGAATCGGTGCGAGGCGTAGGGAGCGCGACGGTGATCGTTTCCCTCGAAAACGGCTTTGAGGAGATCTATGCCACCGAACTCCGCGACGGTAACGAGGAATACGTCATCGTCGGTAGCGGCTCCTCCGCAAATGCGCTCCTGCTCTCACGGGAATCACCAAGTATACGCGGCATCGGCATCGTTTGCGAGGGAGGCTCAGATCCAACCGTCCGAGGGGCGCTCATCTCCCTACTCTCCGCAACCTTTCATATCTCCAGCAACCGCATCTGCATCACCGAGGCGCGATAACTGTCGAACGAATTTTTGCACCCCTGCCCGTACACCGTCATATTTTGTTTCCCCACTCCATAGACTTTAACGAAGAAAAACACATAGGAGGAGCTTTACTTATGATGCACAAAAAGAAACACGAGATCGAACTGTCCGACGCGCCTGTCGAGGAAAAAAAGCCAAACAAATTTATGACCTTCATGCAAAAGATCGGCAAGCGCAACTTTGCCATCGCGGGAGCCGTTTTGCTCATTGGGGTTGCCGTATTCCTCAATTGGGTGCTGTTTGCGAACACAGACCCGACCGACGGCTATAACGGCTACGATCAACCCAGCGGAAACGTCTCTACCCCCAACACCGATACCAATACCCAGCTCGACGAGACCAATACCTATTTCTCAGCTACGCAGGTGAGCCGTCAGCGCGCACGCGATGAGGCACTCGAGGTCCTTCAGGCAGTCGTCGATAACGTAGACGCGACCGAGGCAGCCAAGACCGAGGCGCTTGCAGGCATCTCCGCCATCGCAGACGAGATCCAGAAGGAAGCCAACATCGAATCCCTCGTCATCGCCAAGGGCTTTGAGCAGTGCGTCGCCGTCCTCAACGGAGAAAGCGCCACCATTGTTGTCAGCGCGGATACCCTTCAGCCCGCAGACCTTGCGCAGATCAATGCCATTGTCTACGAGCAAACGGGAATTCTCCCCTCGGGCATTACGATCGTAAATAAGTAATAGTGGAAGATGATTGCGGGGGAAACTTTTTTCCAAAAGTTTCCCCCGCACCCCCTTCAAAAATCTTAAAAAGGGGAAATTAAGATGAATGTTATAAAATATATTGTATCATCTAATATCCACTAGTCAATGCCGCTCGTAACGAGAGGCATTGACCACAAAAAGCGAAGCCGTTCCTTTTTGGGAACGGCTTCGCTTTTGTGCGGTGAAAGGTTTGAGGGGAGGAGAGGTTTGGAGAGGAGGGGGACTTTCCT
>JAFTJB010000048.1 GCA_017456625.1 Clostridia bacterium | reverse complement strand
TCGCGAGGTGATTGAGAAGATTATTCCTGCCTCGCTGATGGATAAGGAGACCAAGATTTTTGTCAATCCGACTGGCCGTTTTGTTATTGGCGGCCTGATGGGCGATACCGGCTTGACCGGCCGTAAGATCATTGTTGATACCTACGGCGGATACGCCCGTCACGGCGGCGGCGCATTCTCGGGTAAGGACCCGACCAAGGTCGACCGCTCCGCATCCTACGCGGCTCGTTACATCGCAAAGAACGTCGTAAAAGCGGGACTTGCGGATAAGTGCGAGGTGCAGGTAGCATACGCGATCGGTGTTGCGAAGCCCGTTTCGGTCATGATCGATACCTTCGGCACGGCAAAGATCGCCGAGAGCAAGATCGAGGATGCGATCAATGCTTTGGTGGATCTCCGTCCCGCGGCGATCATCAAGCGCTTCGATCTTCGCCGTCCGATCTATTCCAAGCTTGCGGCATACGGTCATATGGGACGTGAGGACGTTGAGGCTCCTTGGGAAAATTGCGACCTTGCGGAGCAGCTCGCCGCACTGAATAGCTAATCACAGAAAGCAGGCACGCAGCATACGCTGTCAATGGACAGAGGAGGTGTGCGCGATGCTTGCAAGACTGATATGCGACGTTGGAATTGCGGCGCTTGCGGTGTTTGGATTTTGTTGTATGATCCACATTCTGCTTGATAGCTTCTTTTCCGCAAAGCACTTTTGGATCACCGTAAAGATCAGAGATGAGAAAGACGCGGATATGCTGGATATGCTTTTGCATGAGGCAGAGTCCGCGTTTTTTCGAAAAAAAGCCACGCACACCGTCGTGCTCATTTCCTCCGTGCTGTTTGAAAACGAGACGGTTGGAAGCCCTGACGGCGTGCTTTACGACCGCTATGCCGACTTGATCGAAGCATATGCAGCGGAATGTTACATTATGGATTGGGACTGAAGAAAAGAAGGGAGTGAGTCAAATGGCAGATCAGTTCGGTGACGGCTTTATGCAGGGGCCGATCGATGATAGCGGTATGCTGTCCCTGTCTGGCAGTATCGAGCACGTAATCTATTCCAACGATGAAAACGGATATGCCATTTGTGATCTCGGCACCGATAGCAACGATCTGATCACCATTACAGGTACGCTTCCGTACATCGGAGAGGGCGACGTTGTTACCGTCTACGGACGGTGGGTGCACAATCCAAAATACGGCAGACAGTTCAAGGTTGAGCGCGCGGAAAAGCAGCTTCCCGCAGACAAAGCGGCTATTCTGCGTTATCTTTCCTCGGGCGCGATCAAGGGAATTGGACCCCAGACAGCCCAGCGTATCGTCGATGAATTTGGCGAAGAGACCTTTGACGTGATCGAGCATCATCCCGATTGGCTCGCGGAGATCAAGGGGATCACACGCAGTCGTGCGGCAGAGATCTCCACGGAATTTAAGAATAAAGCAGGCATTCGCTCGGCTATGATGTTCTTCCGTGAGTATTTCGGAGCCGCTTTGACGGTGAGAATTTACAAAAAATGGGGCGGAAGCGCTGTTGATATCGCAAAAAAGAATCCGTATCGACTTTGCGAGGAGATAGAGGGTATCGGCTTTGAGCGCGCTGACCGTATGGCGGCACAGCTCGGTCTGGAGAGAGAATCCGACGACCGCCTTGAAAGCGGCGTTTGCTATCTTCTTGCCTCAAACGCACAGCAGAACGGTCACGTATGCCTGCCTCGCAAAAAGCTCGTTACCTCTGCGGCTGCCTTGCTGGAGACCACGGAGGCGCGTATTGAGGAAATTGTATCCAATCTGTTGCGCGCGGATAAGATCCGCACGGTGAATTTCCAAAATACGCAGTACCTTTATGACATTCGCTCATACGAGCAGGAAAAATACATTGCAAGGAAGCTGTTGCTTTTGGACAAGATCTGTCCCGTGACAGATACCGCGAACATTGGTGCGTTTATCGAAAAGGAAGAGCGTGAGAGCGGAATGCAGTATGCGTATCTGCAAAGACAAGCTATTATTGACGCGCTTGAAAACGGCGTTATGCTCCTCACGGGTGGTCCCGGAACGGGTAAAACAACAGTCGTTCGTGCCTTGCTTCATATTTTTGACAGTATGGGCTTACGGATCGCGCTCTGCGCACCAACGGGGCGCGCGGCAAAAAGGCTTTCCGAATCCACCTCTCATGAGGCAAAAACCATCCACCGTCTCCTGGAGTACAGCGGCGAGGAATCGGGGGGCTTGCGCTTCCACCGCGATGAGACCAATCTTCTTGAGGAGGAGGTCTTGATCATTGACGAGGCATCTATGGTGGACAATAGCCTTATGAGCGCGCTTTTACACGCGATCAAGCCGGGGGCACACGTGGTGATCATCGGTGACTCGGATCAGCTTCCTTCGGTTGGCGCGGGCAACGTCTTGCGCGATTTGATTGAGAGCGGTCGCTTTGCCACAGTCTGCTTGACCGAGATCTTCCGTCAGGCGCAAAAGAGCTTGATCATTACAAACGCACATGCCATCAACCGAGGCGAAATGCCGCGTATTGATATCAAGGACAATGATTTCTTTTTTCTCCCACGCGAGACCGATTGCGACATTGCGCAAACCGTCGCACAGCTCTGTCAGATCCGCTTGCCGCGCACCTACGGAGAAATGGCAGTCAACGGAACGCAGGTCATCGCACCCTCCAGAAAGGGAGAGGTCGGAACCGAAAATCTTAACGTCATTTTACAGGCGGCACTCAATCCGCCAAGCGATGAAAAGCGCGAGCATAAATTCCGCGAGGTCGTTTTCCGTGAGGGTGACCGTGTTATGCAAACGAGAAACAACTATGATCTCGAGTGGGAGCGTGATGACGGAAAGCTCGGAAACGGTGTTTTCAACGGTGACGTCGGCGTGATCGAGCGCATCAACACTGCCGCTGAAAATATGGAGATCCGCTTTGACGACCGCCACGTGGTTTACGAATTTAATCTGCTTGAGGAATTGGAAATGGCGTATGCCATCACTGTTCATAAAAGCCAGGGAAGTGAATATCCGATCGTTGTTTTACCGCTCGGTAGCGTTCCTCCCATGCTTTTGTCGCGCAATCTGTTCTATACGGCGGTCACACGTGCGCAGAGCATGGTCATTTTGGTCGGACGCGAACGGATCATGGCGCAGATGGTAGCCAATAACCGTCAATCCATGCGCTATACGGGGCTTGTACAATGGCTCAAGGAATCGGAATGAACCGTCGGTTGATAGAGCTCCTTTTTCCACCAAGATGCGCCGCGTGCAGAGAACTGCTTACGCTCAAAGAGCGTGAGGGCGGTGCGCTTTGCACATCCTGCATGGCAGAATGGCGAGCGGCGACCGAGGTCAAATGTGAAAAATGCTTCCTTGCGGCAAAGGAATGTCACTGTCAGACCGAGCTTTTGGAATCGGTTTCCTGCAAGGCGTTTTATAAAGCGGTTTACTATCTCCACGGCAAGGACAATCCTGTGCAAAACAGGATCATTTACCGTATCAAGAACACGCGTGACCGACGGACGATCGAATTTTTGGCGGGCGAATTGGCGGAGCTGTTGCCAAAAGATGAGCTTGAAAACACGGCTTTGTCATATATTCCAAGACGAAGACGCGCATATCTGGAAAACGGAACCGATCAAGCGCGTGAGCTGGCAAATGCGCTTTCAAAAGTATTGGGAATTCCTGTTCTACAGTGCTTGACACGCAAAAAGGGGCGCGAGCTTGAGCAGAAAAAGCTCTCTCCCGGCGAAAGATGGCGAAACGCAAGGGCTTCCTATGCCGTCAGAGATCGCGCTTTTCGAGGGATGCACGTCTTTTTAGTCGATGATATCGTAACAACCGGGTCAAGTCTTGCCGCTTGCGTGCAAAAGCTGTTGAGGGCAGGTGCCGTGTCGGTCTCTTGTATTGCGATTGCCTCGGATGATGGCAATCGCATCCCTGTGGCAGTCGCTTTGAAAAAAGACAGTCTTTTTCACTGAATTTTTAGTAAAGTGATTGCATTTTGCATGAAATTCGTGTATAATAAAGTTAATGAGAAGTAAAAAATCGGAAGGGAGGTCGTTGTGTTATGGCGGAACCCAAGGATATGAAAAATGCGCAGAGACAGCAACGCGCTGATATTGCCAAGAATACTCAAAACGGACAACCCGAAAAGCAGAAGAAAGCAAAGAAGCAAAAGAAGTCTTTGTTTGGCTTTTTTAAGGATCTGAATATCAACCGCAACATTGGCATCGACCTTGGCACGGCAACCGTGTTGGTGTATGTGCAAGGCAAGGGAATTGTGCTTCAAGAGCCGTCTGTCGTGGCGATCGACACCAATACGGATCAGATACTCAAGGTGGGCAAGGAAGCACAGCAAATGCTCGGCAGAACTCCCGGAAACATCGTGGCGGTTCGTCCTTTGCGTGAGGGAGTGATCAGCCAATATGAGGTCACGCTCAAAATGCTCCAGCATTTCATTAAAAAGACCTGCGGAAATATGTTTTTTCCGCCGAGAGTTATGATCTGTATTCCTTCGGGTATTACCGAGGTTGAGGAACGCGCGGTCATTGATGCGGCAAGAGAAGCGGGGGCGCATAAGACTTATCTGATCGAGGAGCCTACCGCCGCAGCGATCGGTGCGGGCTTGAATATCTATTCTCCAAGCGGCAACATGGTCGTTGACATCGGTGGTGGAACAACGGATATCGCAGTTTTAGCGCTTGGCGGTGTTGTAGTTTCCGAATCGATCAAGATTGCGGGCGATAAATTTGACGAGGCGATCATGCGGTACGTCCGTCAAAAATACGGCGTACTCATTGGAGAACGTACCGCAGAGCTGATCAAAAAGAACATCGGCGCGGTCTTTGATCATCCGAACGTCAAAACGATCGAGGTCAAGGGACGTTGCATGACGCAGGGGCTCCCGAAGGTCATCTCCATCAGCTCGCAGGAAATGATCGAAGCATTGGCGGAGCCGATCACGGCGATATTGGAGCGTGTTTGCTTGGTCATTGAACGCACACCTCCCGAGCTTTTGGGAGATATTCTCAAAAACGGTATCGTAATGACAGGTGGCGGAAGCCTTTTGTACGGCTTTGATCAGCTTTTGACAAAGGTTACAGGCATCAAAACGCGCGTTGCGAAGGATGCGGTATCCTGCGTGGCAATCGGTACGGGAAAATCTCTCGATAACCTTGATTTGTTGCCCGAGGGAACGATCAACCTCTCCAGAGAGCGAAAGCTCCGACTTTGATACATCAAAAATCAGCCGCTTGCAAGAGCGGCTGAAGCATTTTACCGAAAGGATTTTATTATGAGTGTCATTACAAACAGAGAGCCAAAGGCTCTGTTCCGTTATTTTGAGGAGATCAGTGCCATTCCGCGAATGTCCTATCACGAGGAGCAGATTGCGGATTATTTGGTGGATTTTGCAAGGAAACGCGGCTTGGAATGCTACCGTGACAAGGCTCACAACGTCTTCATCCGTATGCCCGCAACCCAAGGATACGAGGATCACGCGCCCGTTCTTTTGCAGGGACATACCGACATGGTTTGCGAAAAAAACAATGACGTGGTGCATGATTTTCTGCAGGATCCGCTCAAGCTTTACCTTGACGGAGATCTTTTGCGCGCAGAGGGAACAACGCTTGGAGCGGACGATGGCATTGCGGTTTCCGTGATGCTTGCGGTTCTGGACGGTGCGCTTGAGGCGCATCCCTTGGTAGAATGTCTCTTTACCTCCGCAGAGGAGGTCGGTCTTGACGGCGCAAAAAGCTTTGATTACAGCCTTTTGACCGCGAGAAAAATGGTCAATCTCGATAGCGAAAGCCTTGGCGTGATCACTGCGGGATGCGCGGGCGGAATTCGCTCCGAGGTCAAGCTGCCGATCAAACCGATCCCGTTTATGGGAGATGCGCTCCGTTTCGCGATCCAAGGGCTTGCAGGCGGTCACTCGGGAGAAAATATCCACGAGGGTCGTGCAAATGCCAACAAGATGATGGGACGGATCCTTGCGGAGATCGTTCAAAAATGCGGTGCAAAGCTGGTTTCCGTGAACGGTGGCTCAAAGGACAATGCGATCCCGCGCGAGTGCGAGGCGGTGATTGCCGTTTCTGATCGCGACGTGGCGGAGTCGGTTGCGGTTGAGCTTGCGGCAAGGATC
>JAFTJB010000047.1 GCA_017456625.1 Clostridia bacterium | reverse complement strand
GTTTGTGCCACGGCCGAAATAGTCGTGAAGAAGCTGATATTCGGCATAGAGCGCATCATATGTGACCGCATTTGAAGGATCCGGAGTATAGCGTGCCTTTTCAGGCAACGCATAGTGCACGGCGGTGGATGGCACGTCGGCAAAGAGCCCTGCGGCAACAGCGGCATAGATTGCACTACCCCGTGCGGCAGCCTGTGCGGAATCGACCACACGCAATTCCTTTTTGAGCACGTCTGCATAGATCTGCATCATCATGGGATCCTTCTGTGCAATACCGCCCGCAACGCAAACGCGCTCCACGGGGAGTCCGTTCGCCTCAAAATTTTCTACGATCATGCGCGTACCGAAGGCAGTCGCCTCGATCAGCGCACGGTAGATCTCCTCAGGACGCGTATTAAGAGTCAGCCCCACGATCATGCCGGAGAGCGCATCATCCTTGAGGATATTGCGGTTTCCGTTAAACCAATCGAGCGCGATCAGGTGATTTTCTCCCACGCGGAGCGCACTCGCCTTTTTGCGCAGATAGGCATGGATATTCATACCGCACGCGGTAGCCTCCTCCTCATATGCACGCGGAACACAGTTATGAACGAACCAGGAAAAGATATCGCCAACGCCCGCCTGCCCTGCCTCAAAGGTATAATATTCGGGCACGATCGAGCCCTTGACGTATCCGCAAATACCGGGAATATCGATCGGCTTCGTCCCCAGAACGTGATCGACGTTCGACGTACCGACCACCAAAGACATCTCGCCAAGCCCCGTGACGTTGAGTGCCGCCATGGGAGCTCCGCCATCCACAAGCGGTGCCGCGAGAGGTGTTCCCTCCGCAAGCCCGCAAAGCTCCGCCCCCATCGCCGTCAGTCTACCGACACAACTGCCGGATGCGTACACGTCATTGCAAAGCTTGGCACCCATGATCCCATCCAGCCTCGGGTCGACCGCCTTGAAAAAATCATTGGAGGGAAATCCGTGATCGGCGCGCCAAAGCGTTTTCAAGCCCGCAAAGCCTGCCGCGGCGGTGTGCTTTCCCGTCAGCAAAAAGGAGAGCCAATCGCCCGCATCGGCAAAGCGCGCAGTCGCATCAAAAACCTTCGGTGCCTCGCGCAAGGTTTCCAGCACCTTGGGAAGCATCCATTCGCAGGAGATCTTGCCGCCGTAGGTCGCGAGCCACGCTTCCCCTCTCGCTTCCGCCTTTTGGTTGATCTCCTCGGCATACTCCAAGGCACCGTGGTGCTTCCAAAGCTTGACGTACGCGTGCGGCTCGTCGGCAAACTCCTCCAACAGACAAAGAGGAACGCCCGCCTCATTCATTGCCACCACCGTACAGGAAGTAAAATCAACGCAAATACCGACAACTGCTTCCGACTTCACTTTGCCTTTCGCAAGCACCTGCGCAACCGTTTGCTTCATTCCGTCGAGATAATCCTGCGGATGCTGGAGCGCAAAGCGCTCGGGAAGCGGTCTCCCGTTTGGAAGCGCGTGATCCATGACTGCGTGCGGATAAATATATTCCGCAACGGCAGTTTCCATGCCCGTTTCCGCATCCATAAGAAGTGCGCGCACAGACAACGTGCCAAAATCCAGTCCGATCAGATATTGTTTCATTTCATTCTCCGTTTCTGTATGGATTTTCTTGCCTTTAAGTTTATCATAACGGCAAAAGCCTGTCAAGACACATTTCAAAACATATCCCTTTTGGCGAAGAAAAGGACGGCTTCATAAAAAAGGATGCCGTCCCCTTGATCATTCTTATTCGAGGTTTGCGTGGCGCGCGCGCATCTGTGCGGCATCCGTCGGCAGCTCCGCTATGATCCGATCACCCAAAAGTAGCACCGCCTGCTCAAACAACGTTCCCATCAGAGAGCCACCGTCTGTGCAATCCTTTGTGGGTGTGGCGAGCAACACACAGCCGTCGGAAAACGATACCAAAGGAGAAGCGGCGGATGCCGTGATCGCATAAACGCTCGCTCCGACCTCTTTTGCGATCTGCGCGTTGCGGCAAACGCTTGCGGTCGTACCCGATGCGGATGCAGTGATCAGAAGATCGCCCTTTTCGATAGCGGGAGTTACCACCTCTCCGACGGCATACACCGTTTTTCCCATTTGAGAGAGGCGCATTGCAAGCGCCTTAAGCATCAGCCCCGAGCGACCTGCGCCGTACAAAAAGATCCGTCCGTGCCCTTCGATCGCCTCGACCAAGCACGCAACCGATTTTTCATCGATCTCCTCAAAAACAGCCTGAAGCTGCCCAAAATCATATTTCATATCGCAATTTCCTCTCCCGTTCCGTAAAACAGTCTGAAATAAAGCCACAGCACCGAGTAGCGATCCTTGAGATCCTTACCGAACCACACGCTGTTTCGGATCTTCTCCGCTCCGTACATCTTCTCAAATGCCGAAAGATCGAATCCTACCTCTGCAAGCATTGCGCGGATCTCGTCTGCCGTCGGGCACTCCGCAAGGATCGCACGGATCTCATTCCAATGCGCCCTGTAAACGTCGTCAACGCTGTTTTTATAGCGGCCCGCCTGCTCCTGGAGATCACGAACCTCGGTCCAATGATCCTTGTAGATCTTTTTGTAGCATTCCATCCTGTCCTCGTCGGAAATTTCGTGGAACACGGGCTCCTCGACCTCCAAAACCTTCTCGCGCAGACCTGCCGTTACCACGGTAGCATAGCCCACGTCCGTGCCGTGCAGGAAATAGGGCTTATCATCGATCAGTCCCGTGATCTCAAAGAAATGAGACAGATGATGCTCACTGCCCGAGCCGGGGCGCGTGGTGCAGACCAGCGTCAAGCAAGCGCCGATGAGCACCAGCACCTCCATGAGCTTTCCGATCGCCGCGGGATCGCGCTCGGTAAGCTTTTTGGCGCAAGCGCGAATGCCGTCGGTCTCCTCCTTGACAAGATCGTACACCTCTTCACAGAGGTACTCGCCGTTGACAAGCGCACTCAATTTCCAATCGCAGAGCGCGCTGTATTTTCCAATGATATCCGCATAGCCGGAACGGATCATATCCATCGGTGCGTTTTTAAGGATATCCACGTCGCCGACGATGATCACAGGCGCGTGCGTGGTATACGTAACCTTCATGCCCTTTTGGATCATCGCCGCACCCGAGGATGCGTAACCGTCCATTGAGGTCGCCGTTGCAATAATTCCGCTCTTGATCCCGTGCAGGAAAGATACGTACTTACAAAGATCGTTGATAACACCCGAGCCAATCCCAAGAATCAGATCGGTCTTGTCAGTCACGTTCGCCTCCAGCGCCTCAATACTTGCTTCGTCCGGCACGAGCAGATCCTCTCCGTCAAACACAAAGCTTCTCTCCAAACGCTTACCCAATAGCTCACATACGCGTGCCTCCGCCAAGGGAGCGGTGTTACGGTCGGAAACGACCAAAATATGCGTATATTTTTCGGTCAGAGCAGGCAGCTCGGAAAGAACGCCCTCTCCGATGCGAAGTCCCGGAATATCACAACGGTGCGTGCGGCCGCAGCTACAGTGAATGTCGCGATTGATCCAATTGTTGATCTTCATAATAAAATCCTCCATTGATTTTCTGACATGATGATATCACATCCGCTCCAAAAAATCAAGATTGATGCAAACGATTGACATTTGATCAAGAAAGATATATAATAATACCATAAATCAATCACATTCACTCATACGGAGGATTTTATGCTGCAAATCAAACGCCATAACGATATTATGCTTCTCCTACGCGAGCGGAAGGAGATCACGGTCAAGGAGCTCTGCGCCGCGCTCTTCTCCAGCCCCGCGACCGTTCGTCGCGATCTGTGCGAGCTGGAGGAAAAGGGTCTGCTCAAGCGCAGCTTCGGAGGTGCTGTACTCGTGGAGGACTATTCCAATCAGCTCCCGCGTGACCTGCGCTACCGCACGAACATTCAGGCAAAGAAAAATCTTTGTGCCCGCGCCGCCGCGCTTATCCACGACGGTGATACGATCTTTGTCGATGCCTCCTCCACGACCTATTTTTTAGCGCCCTATCTTAAAAAATATAAGGAGCTGACCGTCGTGACCAACAACCCAAGCCTCTCTCTCCTGCTCTCCGAAATGAAGATCCACAATCTCTGCACGGGCGGCGAGATGCTCAACGATTCCGTAGCGCTCGTCGGCAGAGATGCGGAACGCTTCGTCTCGCGCATCCGCGCGCATAAATGCTTCTTCTCCGCACGCGGTTATACCGACTTCATCAGCGATTCCTCCCGCCCCGAGCGTGACATCAAGGAGGAAATGCTCGCCCACGCCGCGCACTCCGTATTCCTTGCCGATGCCTCCAAAAAGGGGAAGGATTACCCTTACCCCATCATGAGCCTCTCGGAGATCGACGAGATCATCGAGGAGTAATTTCTACATATCTATTGACAAGCCCTATGAGGCGTGCTATAATTTAGTTGCACATGCAACTGTTTCGTTTGCAACTAATAAAGGAGGCATTGGAATGTCGAATATTTTGTGGAATATCGGAGTGATCCACCGTTGCGGCAACGCCTATCGCGCAAGCAAGCTGCCCGACGAAACGCTCCCCGTGTTTCATCATCATTTTTTGGTCGCGATCTGTGATCGCCCCGGCTCCTCGCAGGATCAATTGGCGCGCCTTTTGTGCATGAACAAAAGCACCGTTACGCGCAGGCTGTCCTATCTCGAGGAAAACGGCTACGTGATCCGCCGTCCAAGTGAGAGCGACAAGCGCGTGATGCTGGTCTATCCCACCGACCGTGCGCTCGACCTGCTCCCAAAGATCAAGCGGCTAACGCTGGAATGGAGCAATTCGGTCACCGAGGCGCTCGCACCCGAGGAGCTTGCGGAGCTGGAAGCGGTCCTTTCTCGCCTCGCCGCGCGTGCAAAAGCACTTACGGGTATGGATACGGGAGGCGCGGAATGAAAACTGTTCTTCGTTATCTCAAGCCCTTCCGCGGCAGGATGCTTATCGGCTTTCTTATCAAGGTCGCGGGAACGCTCGTTGAGCTTCTGATCCCTCTGATATTGAGCCACATCCTCAAAAACGTCGTAGACTCCGAAAATCTGCGGCTCATCATCACTTGGGGAATTTTGATGATCCTCTGCGCCGCAACCGCCTGCCTCTGCAACATCATTGCAAATCGCATGGCGGCACGCGTTTCGCGCAATTTTTCCGAAACGATGCGCCGCGAGCTCTTCTCTCACACGCTTCGGCTCTCCGCCGCGCAGACCGATCACTTTACCATTCCCTCGCTCGAATCGCGCATTACGACCGATACCTATCACGTCCATCACTTCGTGGGCATGATGCAACGCATGGGCGTTCGCGCGCCGATCCTTCTCATCGGCGGCATTTCGATCACGCTTTTCATGGATCCCCTTCTCGCGACCGTCATGATCGCCGTCCTGCCCTTTATCTTTGTTACAGTCTATTTTATCTCCCGTAAGGGTGTACCGCTCTACTCGAAGGTGCAAAAATCGGTCGATCGCATGGTTCGCATCGTCCGCGAGGATACGCAGGGCATCCGCGTGATCAAGG
>JAFTJB010000046.1 GCA_017456625.1 Clostridia bacterium | reverse complement strand
GGCCCGGCTTCGGCGACAACATGAGAGTTCTGATGTGGATCCTTGCTCGTTGCGCAGGCGAGGTCGATGCCGTTGAGACTCCCATCGGATTTGTTCCGAAGGCAGAGGACATCAACATCGAGGGACTTGAGAACGTTACCATCGACACCATCCGTGAGCTCCTCTCCATCGACAATGAGAGCTGGCTCGAGGACGTCGAGAACATCAAGGCGTTCTACAAGCAGGTTGGCGACCGCGTTCCCGCAGAGATGTACGACGAGCTCGCAATTCTCGAGAACAACCTCAAGAAATAATCCACCGCAACCTAAAAATTTCGGTGCCACTGCCCTTTTTGTGGCAGTGGCACCTTTTCATTGATCAGAAAGGAAGTATTTGACATGATTTTGGAAGGAAAAATTATTGATTTTTTGGGGGATAGCATTACCGAGGGAGTCGGTGTAACCGACAGAGCAAACAACCGCTTTGACAAGCGTATCGAACGCGACTGCAAGATCAAAGCAACCTACAACTACGGCATTGGCGGCACGAGAATTGCGCATCAGATCAAGGCAAGCTCAGAGAAACCCCGTTGGGATCTCTGCTTCTGCGGTCGCGCGTACGACCTCAATAAGAACGCAGATATTATTGTTGTATTCGGCGGCACCAACGACTACGGTCACGGAGATGCGCCCTTTGGAACCCTCGAGGACACCACCCCCGAGACCTACTGCGGTGCGGTTTATTGGCTCATGAACTTCCTCAAGACCTCCTATCCCAACGCGCAGACCGTCTTTATGACCCCCGCGCACAGAAAAGGAGACTATAAGGCAAGCTCGAATTCCAAAAAGGCTCCCGATTGCAAGCCCCTCGTCGAGTATGTTAACGCGATGGTAGCACAGGGCGAGAAGCTCGGCATTCCCGTTCTCAATCTCTTTGAAAAGCTCGGCATCGACCCCAACAACGAGGAGGAGAGAAACGCTTACACGATCGACGGTCTGCATTTCAACGATGCAGGTCACGAGTTCCTCGCAAACGCACTTATCAAATTTCTCAAGGAGCTGTAAGCTGTCATAAAACCAAAAACCGCTTTCACTATCATTTTGATAGCAAAAGCGGTTTTTGAATTTCTGCGTTTAGTCTGCACGAAATAAAACAGCTACCTTCCGTCAGAATATAACGCACTTACGCATTCTCGGGCTCCAGCTTCAGCTTTTCGATCAGCTTCTGCGTTGCCGCATCAAGGTAATCGTTCTCCATCAGCTCGATCATGCCGCGGTCAACGAGCGCTGCGAGCTTGGGATCCATGGGAATTCTGCCGAGCAGGTCATAGCCGAATTTCTCCGCGATCTCCTCAATGTGGCTCTCGCCAAACACCTTGATCTCCTTGCCGCAGTCGGGGCATTTGACGTAGGAGAGGTTTTCAACAAGTCCGAGAACGGGAATATTCATCATCTGTGCCATATTCGCCGCCTTGGAAACGATCATGGAAACGAGATCCTGCGGGCTGGAAACAATGACGATGCCGTCAAGCGGCAGGGTCTGGAAGACGGTAAGCGGTACGTCGCCCGTGCCGGGAGGGCAATCGACGAGGAGCACGTCCGCGTTCCAGATGGTATCCTTCCAGAACTGCTGAACCGTACCCGAAATGATGGAGCCACGCCATACGACAGGCTTGGTCTCGTCTCCGAGGAGGAGGTTGACCGACATCATATCAATACCCGTGGTGGAAGCAACGGGGATCATGCCGTCATCCGATCCAAAGACCTCGACGTTGTGAATACCGAACGCCTTGGGGATGGAGGGACCCGTGATATCGGCATCGAGGATACCGACCTTATATCCCTCTCTTTGGAGCAACACCGCGAGCATAGAGGTGACGAGCGACTTGCCGACACCGCCCTTTCCGCTCACAACACCGATGACGTGCTTGACCTCGCTGAGTGCGTTTGCGGGAACGATCATACTTTTGGGGTCTCTCGAGGAGCAGTTGCTCGAGCAATTGGAACAATCATGCGTACATTCTGACATTTTGTATATCTCCTTTCGCCGCAAAAGCGGCACTTCATTCAATCCCTCTTATTATACACCTCTATCGACAAAAATGCAAGGGATTTACAAAAAAAGTTGCATGAACACAAACAAAAAGACCGCATTGGTGTGCCTGCTCTACGGCAGGCACACCAATGCGTTTTTTATGCAACGTAGTCTTTCATCGCTTCCATAAAATCGCGGTAGCGGAAATCGTTTTTGGCAAGAAGCAAAAAGCCCTTGGGGTAGGTCTTGCACTCGATCAGCACCTCCACCGAGTCCTCCTCCTCACGCGAGGAGATCTTAATGGGATCCCCATGCAGATCGACGGTATAAAATTTTGCGGGACGCCCCGATACAAGAGACTTGGTGCCAATGACCAGGAGCTTCTTTCCGCTCTTTTCAACAAACGCCACGCCCGCAGCGTGCATATAGATCACCGTGGTGTTGTTGACCCGACGGCAGAAATTGAATTTTTCACGTCCAAGAAACGCCTTAAAGATCAATACGCTCTCAAAATGCAGCATATCGCACGCCTCGCCCGCGTGCCTGACCGTATCGTCGTAAAAGCTCTCCAATCGGCGCAGCATCGCCTTATCCGACGGTGCGGGAATGACAGAAATGACAAGCGCCACAAAAAACAGTGTCATAAAAAGGCTTGAAGTCATAAAGGTCGAACGAATGACCATCGCCGCCACCAATATAGCCAAAAGCAGGCGCGCTACCTTCGTGATATGGCTCATGTTAAAAAAGAAAAAAATTCCTGTTCTCATCCGCTCACCTCCGTCCGTTCCTTGGTTTCATTTTATCATGAAAACATCTGTCTGTCAAGTTCTGAGCGCCAATTCGGTTAAACAAAAGAGAAAACAAATAAAATAATAGAAAAGTTCGCAAAAATTCTCGCAACTCTTCTTGCTTTTTTTCGGTTTTCGGTTATAATAGTATTTGTAGAAGTTTGTCCCGACGTCTCCTTTGCGGGACGATCGGAAATTGCAAAAATTCGGAGGATATTTATGAAAAAGCAACTTGAAAAGCTGTCAAATTTTGAAGGCGTAAAGGGCCCCGTTCTCACCATCGTCATGGACGGTGTCGGCATCGCTCCCGATACGGCGGGCAACGCGGTCAAGACCGCATACACTCCCAACCTTGATTACCTCATGGCAAACTACCCCACCGTCACCCTCAAGGCACACGGAACCGCCGTTGGACTTCCCTCCGACGACGATATGGGTAACAGCGAGGTCGGTCACAACGCACTCGGCGCAGGTCAGGTCTTCGCACAGGGCGCAAAGCTGGTCTCCAACTCTATCGAGAGCGGCAAGATGTTTGCTTCCGCGACCTGGCAGGATCTGATCGCCAACGTCAAGGCAAACAACTCCACGCTCCACTTCCTCGGACTTTTCTCCGACGGTAACGTGCATTCTCACATCGATCACCTCAAGGCAATGCTCGCGCAGGCAAAGAAGGAAGGGATCGCAACCGTTCGCGTTCACATCCTGCTCGACGGCCGTGACGTCGGCGAGACCTCCGCGCTTGAGTATATCAATCCCTTCGAGGACTTCCTCCGCGACCTCAACGATGCCACGTTCAACGCAAAGATCGCATCGGGCGGCGGACGTATGACCATCACCATGGACCGTTATGAAGCAAACTGGGCAATGGTCGAGGCAGGATGGAAGACACACGTTCTGGGCGATGGCAGACAGTTTGCTTCTGCCGCAGAGGCTGTGCAAACCTACCGTGATGAGCTCCACGTCATCGACCAGGATCTCCCCGCGTTCGTCATTGCCGAGAACGGCAAGCCCGTCGGTACCGTCGAGGACGGCGACAGCGTGATCTTCTTCAACTTCCGCGGCGACCGCTCCATCGAGATCTCCAAGACCTTCGATGCTCCCGAGGGCGCATTTGATAAGTTTGACCGCGTACGCGTTCCCAAGGTCGTGTATGCAGGTATGCTCGAATACGACGGAGACCTTCACATTCCCTCCAAGTACCTTGTCGCGCCCCCCGAGATCACCAACACCATGAGTGAATTCATGGCAAACACGGGCATCCCTGTTCTGGCGATCTCAGAAACACAGAAATACGGTCACGTCACCTATTTCTGGAACGGCAACAAGTCCGGTAAGTTCGACGAGACGCTTGAGGATTATATCGAGATCCCCTCCGACGTCGTTCCCTTCGAGCAGAGACCCTGGATGAAGTGCGCGGAGATCACCGACAAGCTCAT
>JAFTJB010000045.1 GCA_017456625.1 Clostridia bacterium | reverse complement strand
TAGGGAGAGCCTATGAAAGCCTCACGTCTTGGGTAGCCTAATAGCCTCCCACTTTGGGGAAGGTGGCACGACGTAGTCGTGACGGAGAGGGCTTTGCTCGGTCACACTCGCGTTCTGACACCACACCGCGGTGTCATTCATTGCCGCGTCGCCGCTTCGCTACCCTAAAAAATCCAAGAAGTAACACTGCCTATGGTGCAGACCGTCGAGGATGCTCTTATACCTTCCGTCGTGTCGCAAAATGCCTTCTTGAAATTTTGTCAATATGCAAAAAAGCGCTGTACCCATATGGGTACAGCGCTTTTTTTACGTTTATTGCTTGCGGTATTTCGTCAGAAGATCGGGGAAATTGACGGTCATGCCGTCCACACCTGCGTCGGCGGTCGCCTTCATGATCTCCTCATTGGAAACGCCCCACGCACGGACCGAGAAGCCAAGCGCACGCCATGCCAGAACCTTCTCTGCCGTGACGCACTTTGCCTGCGGGCAGATCTGCTCACATCCGATGCGCTTCATATTTTCATACTTCTCATCGTCAAGATCCTTGATGAGATAACCGACCTTGTAATCGGGGCGATATGCCTTGACTGCCTCGATGCACGGGAACTTGAAGGAGGTGATGACGGTCTTGTCGCGCATCTCAAAGCGCTCCAGCATATCCACGACCTCTTTTTCGTATCCCGACTTCTTGATCTCGATCGCGAAGGTGAGCTCACGCCAGCCGAAATAGCGCAAAAAGTCCTCAAAGCGAACGATGATGTCCTCCTCGCCCGTCTTTGCATTGCGCACGCGCATCCTGCAAAGCTCGTCGTATGTGTAGTCCTTGACCTCTCCCTCGCACGCGGTCACGCGCGCCAGAGTGTCGTCATGGAAGAGCACCAAAACGCCGTCCTTTGTGATCTGCACGTCGGTCTCAATGCCGTTGGCTCCCATACGGAGTCCACGATAGAAGGAGGAAAGCGTGTTTTCCGCCATATATTCCGAAGCGCCTCTGTGCGCGAAGTTGACGAACAGGTCTCTCTCCTTTTTCATGTCAAACTCAACCAAAAGCGGGCAATGATCCGACGAATCCATCGCCATCTGCTCTGTAAGGACGTTGAAGGAATGAAGCTCGATCGCATCCGCCGCGTACGCAAAGGCATAATCAATGGTCTTGACGAGCGGCGCGTTGCACTCGAAAACACCCTTCTCCTCGTTGAATTCGGGAAGCGCATGGTGGGTGTGACGGTCGGTGGTTTTTGCGGCGCACTTGCGCACGTCGGCAAAGCCAACCGTCTCCATTTCACGGTAAGGATCGGAATTGGGGATGCAATTGAGGTCGCCCGCGAGAATGACGGGGACGTTGTATTTTTCCACGATGCGATCACAGCAGCGCTTCACTTGATGTACGTTCTCAACACGCTGACGGTTGCCCTCCTCGTCACCCATGTACCAGAAATGTGTGGATAGAACGGCAAATCGGCTATCCTCGAGCTTGTCGTAAAGAACCGCCCAGGTGATGGACTTGGACCCAATGTTGTTGAGCCCCTCAAAAAGCTCGTATCCGCTGTCGATCACGTCAAAGCGCGCGCGACGGTAGAAGATGGGTGTATGATTGCGGTCGAAAAGCTCAGGACACACCTCCGCGTACGTATCCGCGAGCAGCGCGCCAAGATCGGTGTCACCTACGCGGTGCGTGCTCGGTCTGCATTCCTGCAGCGTGCAAACGTCCGCATCGTAGTGGGAGATCATCCTCCTGATGAGCGTGTTTCGGTTTGCGATCAGCTTATTACACCAAACATTGTGGTCGAATATACGGATCATATCTCTTCTCCTTTTATATCAGTTGATACCCCTTGCCGCGCACGGTCGCAATGACACGCCGCTCGGGGGTCTCTAATTTTCTGCGCAAATAGCAAACGTAAACGTCCGCCTTGTTTGTCGAGGATTCCCCGATCCGCTCCGCGATCTCCGCGCGCGTGACGGCCGCTCCCCCTCTCTCGATCAAAAGCGACAGCACCGCCGCCTCCCTTGGGCTGAGTGCGATCTGTCTGCCGTCGGGCATCCTTGCCGTACATCCCGTGAGCGTCAGTGCCGCCGTCGGCTCCTCGCTCCGTCCCTGCAACAATTCTCCAACCTCTCGGCAAAGCACGCCTACCTCAAACGGTCTGCGTAAAACGAGCGAGCAAAGCCTGCCCGCCTCGCCCTCTGCCGCGCCTGATCTGCGTGTAAATCCGATCATTCTGCGATACCGTACGCCATCGGGCGGCATCGCTGTGTCAAGGTCGATCAGGATGACCTCCGCATCGGTGGCACTCGCCGCCTCTCCAATGCTCCCAACCGAGATCTGCCGCATTCCCAGCTCGATCTCTATCATCCGCGCAAATACTTCGTCCGCGGATATGATCAATACCTGTGTCTGCATTTTTCGACCTCCTTGGGAGATTTGAAGATTTTTATGAGGTGTTTTAGGATATGCGGGGGAATATTGGGGAATATGTGGGGGCATTTTTTGAAAAAATTGCCCCCACACCCCTAAAAAAACTTTAAAAAGTTTTTTATTATGAATAGATTGTTAGTCTGTACCCCGCTCGTTAGCTCGGCAGACATACTTTCTTGTTTCTCCTACAGTCTGTCAGCATTGCTCCCGCGACCATTTTGGTACCCCCACCCAAAATGGGCACCGAAGTTACTTTTCCATTGGGATAGCGAAGCGGCGATGCGGCAATGAATGACACGATCGTAGGGGCGATTCACGAAAGATAGGAGGTGTTTTAGGATATGTGGAGGAACTTTTTTGGCGGCAACTTGCTACTGAATCGCCCCTACAGGTTGGTACAAACACCTCCTCCGCGCGTCATCTTGAGCGGAGAGCGCGAGATTTGAAGCATCATAAAAATCAGTGTTGCAGTGCTCGGAGTCGAAGTTTTGCGCAGTTTGGAACAAACGGAGCAAAACCACGAGGCGGTACGCCGAAGTGAGATCTACAAACGAGTTTTGCAAATCTTA
>JAFTJB010000044.1 GCA_017456625.1 Clostridia bacterium | reverse complement strand
TGCGCAGTTTGGTACAAACGGAGCAAAACCACGAGGCGGTACGCCGAAGTGAGATCAACAAACGAGTTTTGCCAATCCTTTTCATGGGAAAGTAACTTTTATTTGGTAAGACAGCAAGACTCCTTTGTAGATCCCGCTTCGATGCTTCGCATCTTGCGCTTTCGCTCCATTCGTCCCTCATTGCGCGAAAGTTCGACTCGGTCAGAATTTCTTCCCTCGCTCAGGATGACGCACTGTTTTTACCATCGTGGTAACTGTTTGCACCGCACGTGGGGCGAGTATTGAAAGCGGCTTTAGCCGCCGGTGCGGCACGTTGCCGCTACTCGCAGATACAAAATTTGATCCCATCATTCAAGTCGCCAATGTGAGGCTATCTTTGACGCCCTCTCGAACGAATGATGCACAAAAAGAAATTGTGTTAAGCTTGTAAATTCATGCAATTGAGTGCTTGATTGTTTTGAAATTTTGTGCTACAATATATACTGCTAAAAAATGCAATAATAGGAAAGGAAGACAAATCGCTTTATGCTGAAAACGCTTGCGAAATCCATCAGGGAATTCAAAAAGCCCACGATTCTGACGCTGATCTTTATGGTCGGCGAGGCGATCATCGAGACGGCGGTCCCGTTCATTACGGCGACCTATCTCATCAACGTCATTCAGCGCGACGGTGAGAACGTCGATATCTCGTATATCGTCAAGATCGGACTGATCTTGATCCTCGGTGCCGTGATCGCCCTGACCTTCGCGGGGCTTGCGGGATTTACCTGTGCCAAGGCGGCATCGGGCTTTGCCCGCAATCTGCGACACGACCTCTTCGGAAAAATTCAGACTTATACGTTCACCAATATCGACAAATTTTCATCCTCCTCGCTCGTTACGCGTATGACGACCGACGTTGCCAACGTGCAGATGTCCTTTATGATGCTCATCCGTACCGCGGTGCGCAGTCCGCTCATGCTCATTTTCTCCATCATCATGGCGGTAGTCATGGGAGGATGGCTCGCTGCGACCTTCGTCGTTGTCATTCCCATCCTCGCGGGCGGACTTCTGCTCGTCGCGCACTACGCGATGCCCGCGTTCCGCCGCGTGTTCAAAAAATATGACCGACTCAACGAGTCCATCGAGGAAAACGTGCGCGCGATGCGCGTGGTCAAGGGATTTTCGCGTGAGGAATACGAGAAAAAGAAGTTTGGCAACGCGGCGGACGATATCTGCAACGATTTCACCCGTGCCGAGCGTATCGTGGCACTCAATACGCCCTTGATGAACTTCTGCATGTACTTTAACATGGCGTTCGTCCTGCTCGTCGGCTCCTATCTTGCGATCGCAATGCCCGAAAGCGGTGTCAACGTCGGTCAGCTCTCCGCGATGCTGACCTACGGTATGTCGATCCTCATGTCGCTGATGATGCTTTCGATGATCTACGTTATGCTCACCATGTCCGCGGAGTCCGCAAAGCGTATCTGCGAGGTGCTCGCGGAGGAGCCCGATCTCCATAACCCCGCAAGCCCCGTCTACACGATCGCGGACGGCTCGGTCTCCTTTGAAAACGTCAACTTCAAGTACGCCAAGCAGGCAAAGAAATACGCCCTTTCGGACATCGATCTCGACATCCGCTCGGGTATGACCGTCGGAATCCTCGGCGGCACGGGCTCGGGCAAATCCTCGCTCGTTCAGCTCATTCCGCGCCTTTACGACGTGACGGACGGTATGATCCGTGTCGGAGGACGTGACGTGCGCGAGTATGACGTTGAGTCGCTCCGAAATGCGGTCGCCATGGTCTTGCAGAAGAATTTGCTCTTTGCGGGCACGGTCAAGGAAAACCTCCGTTGGGGTGACCCGAATGCCACCGACGAGGAGCTGATCGAGGCTTGCAAGCTCGCACAGGCGCATGATTTCATCATGACCTTCCCCGACGGCTACGACACGTGGATCGAGCAGGGAGGCACGAACGTGTCGGGCGGACAGAAGCAGCGCCTTTGCATTGCGCGCGCACTGCTCAAAAAGCCCAAGATCCTTATCCTCGACGACTCGACGAGCGCCGTGGATACCAAGACCGACGCGCTCATCCGCGCGGGCTTTGAGACTTATATTCCCGAAACCACCAAGATCATCATCGCGCAGCGCGTTTCCTCGGTAGAGCACGCGGATCTGATTGCGGTCATGGATAACGGCAAGATCGTCGCAAAGGGCACGCACGCGGAGCTCCTTGCGACCAGTGAGATCTACCGTGAGGTCTATGAGCAACAGAAGAAGGGAGGTGCGGACGATGAAGAAAACTGAAGCAAAGCTCCCGCCGAGAAAGCTTGACGGCGGCTCGCTCAAGCGTCTGCTCGGGATGCTCTTCCGCTATTATCCCGCGCTCCTGCCCATTTCCATCGCTTGTATCGTCTTTTCCGCCATCGCTTCCGCGATCCCCGCGATCTTCCTCGAGCAGGTCACCACGACCATCGACCAATGCCTCAAAAACGGTACCCCTTGGGCAGAGGCAAGCGAAATGATCGTTCCCAAGGTCCTGCTTCTGATCGGATTTTACGTGCTGTCCATCATTTCCGTCACGCTGGAAACACAGCTTATGGCGGTCATCACGCAAGGGTTCCTCGGCAAGATGCGTAAAACGCTCTTTGAGGGGATGCAGAATTTGCCCATTCGTTATTTCGACACGCACAAGCACGGCGATATCATGAGTCATTACACCAACGACGTGGACACGCTCCGTCAGCTTGTGGGGCAGTCGCTCCCGACCTTGATCCGCGCGGGTGTGATCGTTCTGTCGGTATTCTTCATTATGCTCTCCTACAGCTTCTGGCTGACCATGATCCTCATTGCGGGCGTATTTTTGATGATGCTCGTCTCCAAAAAGTTTGGCGGCGGCTCCGCGAAGTATTTCGTCCGTATGCAAAAAACGGTCGGTCGCCAGGAGGGCTTTGTCCAGGAGATGATGAACGGACAGAAGGTCGTCAAGGTATTCTGCCACGAGGAGGCGAGCGCGAAGGACTTCGACGCGGTCAACGACGAGCTCTACAACCAGAGCTACCGTGCGCACGCGTACGCAAATATGCTCGGTCCCGTGATCATGAATATCGGCAACGTCCTCTACGTCATCATTGCGACGGTGGGCTGCACCTTCCTTGTCAGCGGTGCGTTCAACCCGAGTCTGCGTTGGCTCTTCGGCGGCGCGGCGACCTTGAGCGTAGGTGTCATCGTTTCCTTCATGTCCATGACCAAGCAGTTTACGGGTAACATCAACCAGATGACCCAGCAGATCAACTCTATCGTCATGGCGATGGCGGGTGCGGCGCGCGTGTTTACGCTTATGGATGAGCTTCCCGAGGCAGACGACGGATACGTTACGCTCGTGGATGCACAGATCGATGCCGAGGGCAACGTCCGCGAGGTGGATCATCACACGGGACAGTGGGCTTGGAAGCATCCGCACGCCGCCGAGGGCACCGTCACCTACACGCCTCTTCGCGGCGAAGTGACGCTCAATGACGTGGATTTTGGTTACGTTCCCGAAAAGACCGTCCTGCACAACGTCAGCGTGTACGCAAATCCGGGTCAGAAGGTCGCCTTTGTCGGCGCGACGGGCGCGGGCAAGACCACCATTACCAATCTCATCAACCGTTTCTACGATATCGCAGACGGCAAGATCCGTTACGACGGCATCAACATCAACAAGATCAAAAAATCCGACCTGCGCCGCTCGCTCGGCATCGTTCTGCAGGAGACCAACCTCTTTACGGGTACGGTCATGGATAACATTCGCTACGGTAAGCTCGATGCCACCGACGAGGAGTGCATCAACGCCGCCAAGCTCGCGGGTGCTAACGATTTCATTACGCGTCTGCCCGACGGCTACGATACCATGCTCTCCAATAACGGAAGCAACCTCTCCCAAGGTCAGCGTCAGCTCATCGCCATCGCGCGTGCCGCCGTTGCCGATCCTCCCGTTATGATCCTCGATGAAGCGACCTCCTCCATCGATACCCGTACCGAGGCGATCGTGCAAAAGGGTATGGACGCGCTCATGAAGGGAAGAACGGTGTTCGTCATCGCGCACCGTCTCTCCACCGTCCGTAACTCCGACGTCATTATGGTCCTCGACCAAGGACGCATCATCGAACGCGGTAACCACGAAAAGCTCATCGCCGAAAAAGGTCAGTATTACCAGCTCTACACCGGCGCCTTTGAGCTGGAATGAGAGGGGATTTATTAGGGGGAACTTTTTGAAAAAAGTTCCCCCTATAACCCCTTCAAAAACTTTCCCAAAGGGGAAAGTTTAATAGATTTGTCAGTCTGTACCCCCATCATTAGTGCGGGATACAGACTTTTTTGTTTTGTCTACAGCCCGTCAGCATTGCTGCCGCGACCATTTTGGTACCACCACCCAAAATGGGCACCAAAGTTACTTTTCCTTTGGAATAGCCCTCTCACCCGCTTCGCGGGAGCTGTCTCGCTGCGGCTCGG
>JAFTJB010000043.1 GCA_017456625.1 Clostridia bacterium | reverse complement strand
GTCAAGAGACAATTTGACAAAAAAGCAACAATTTTTCGATTCTTTTTGCTTAAAAATTGACCGATCTGTCAAATGCATGAAAAAAAGCCGTTCGGAGCAAAATAACCGACAGGAAAAGCGAGGTGAGAGAGTTGAAAATTTTGCTTTTGACCGATCGGCTGGAGGTTGGCGGTGCGGAGACACATCTGGCTGAGCTTGCGTCGGGGCTTGTGCGTGCGGGCATGGAGGTAGAGATCATTTCAGAAGGTGGAGAGACCGCGCGCCGTCTCTCCCAAAGTGGAATCCGTCATCGCGAAATGCGGCTACGCACCCACGCTCCCTTTCGTTTCTTTCGTCTGCGGCGTTGGTTGCGGCGCTATATCACAAAAAACGGTTATGAGGTTGTCCACGCGCACGCGCGCATTCCTGCACTTCTCTTGCGCGGACGTCGGATCAAGGGATGCGCGAGGATCGTCACGGTGCACGCGCGCTTCTCGGTCAATCCCTTGCTCTCGCGGCTCTGCTATTGGGGCGAGCGGACGGTGGCGGTAAGTGAGGATCTGCGCACCTATCTCATAGACCGATACCGTACCCCCGCGGAGCGCATTCGTGTGATCCCGAATGGTGTAGATTGTGCCAAATTCGCTCCACGTATGCGAGAAAACGGCATCTTACGTCTGCTTTTTGCAAGCCGACTGGATGAGGATTGCGCGCTTGGTGCAGAGCTTCTTCTCCGTATCGCGCCCGCGCTTTGCCGCCGTTATCCCACTCTTGAGATCGGCATTGCGGGCGGAGGACGGGAGCTTGAGCGGCTACGCAGGATCGCGGCCGGGATCAACCGCCGTCTCGGTCGTACACGCATCCATATGCACGGTCAGGTACGGGATATGCCCACGCTCCTTGGTACGCAGGATATTTTTATTGGCGTTTCGCGCGCCGCCATGGAAGCTGCGGCGTGTGGCTGTGCAGTCATTCTTTGCGGCAACGAGGGCTATCTTGGGATCCTCTCCGAGGACTCCGCCGAGGCGGCAACGCACTCCAATCTCTGCTGTCGCAATGCTCTCACTCCACGCGCGGCACGACTTGAGCGTGATATTCGCGCGCTTTGCGACAATATCGATCTGCGCCGACGGGAAAGCCTCTTTGCGCGAGAGCTGATCCGATCCGAATTCGACGTCTCTCGCATGGTGACCGAAACGCTCGACGTCTATCGCACGGCACTTCCGCGCGTACCGCTCCGCCGTGTGCTGATCGGTGGCTATTTCGGATGCGGAAACGCGGGGGACGATGCCATTTTACAGGGTTTTCTTGCGAGTATGCGCCACAGCTCCCCCAATACTGAGGTCATGGCGCTCACTGCCTCTCCTGACCGTGCCGAGCGGCGCTTTTCGATCCGCTGTATTGAGCGAAAAAATCCAATCGCCATCCGTCACGCGCTCCGCTCCTGCGATCTGTTTCTCTGCGGTGGCGGCTCACTGCTGCAAAACACGACCAGCCGTCGCTCTCTTTGCTATTACCTTTCCCTGCTTCGCATGGCGCAACGCACAGGCTGCAAGACCGCGCTCTATGCCGCCGGGATCGGTCCGCTTCATGGTGCGCGCGACCTCTCCCGTGTCTCCCACACGCTCTCCCGTTGCGATTATATCAGCCTACGCGATCCCGATTCGCTCCGCGCGTTGATCACACTCGGCATCGACCGTGCACGTCTGCATGAGGGTGCCGACCCCGCGCTCCTGCTCGCTCCCCCACTCTCCTCGCGTGCCTCGGCACTCTTGCGTGAGGTCGGAATTTCACCGCACGCTCCTGTGCTTTGTCTGGTACTCCGCTATTCGTCGCCTCTCTCCGCTACCGTCCTGACCGCCGTCAGTCTGATCTGCCGTCGCCACGGCTTGACTCCACTCCTTTTGTATTTTTCCGAGGAAGACAAAGGAAGCGAGGCGCTCCTTTGCCGCCGTATCGGCGCACGCACCGTTCGCATCCGAGAGGTGAGTGACCTGCAGGCAATGCTCCGCCACGCCCGTCTGACGGTCTCCATGCGCCTCCACGCACTCATTCTTGCCTCCTCTGTCGCCTCTCCCGCCATTGGGATCGTCTCCGACCCACGCGACAAAAAAATCCCCACCTTTGCGCGCATCTCCGGACAGTCCTGCATCTCCTCCCCACGTCTCTCGGTTACCGAATTGGTACGTGAGGCGGAGCGTCTGCTTACCGCCACTCCGCAAAATGCACGTTTTCTTGCGGTCAGTGCCGACGATCTCCGAAAAAAAGCACAAAAAGACCTTGCAAATATCGTCGAAATGCTTTATAATGGAGAGGATACGAACCGTATCGGTATTTGATGCGAAGGAGTGAACCGACTTGAAGAACGCACAGCTTGCAGATTTACTGCGCCCCGAGGACCTCGACGGCATGGTGGGACAGGCGCATCTCTTTGGAGAGCGCGGTGTCATTCGCCGTATGCTCGCGGGTGGGCGCATTACGAATATGATCTTCTACGGCCCTCCCGGCACGGGCAAGACCACGGCTGCATCGATCATTGCCAAGCAATCGGGCATGGTCTTCCGCAAGCTCAACGCCACATCCGCCTCTCTCTCCGACGTCAAGGAGATCATTGCGGAAACCAACAACGTTTTCGGTGTCGGCGGTATCCTTCTCTACCTCGACGAGATCCAATATTTCAACCGCAAGCAGCAGCAATCTTTGCTCGAATACATGGAGGACGGTCGCATCACGCTCATCGCCTCCACCACTGAAAACCCGCATTTCTTCGTCTACAACGCGATCCTTTCGCGCTCCTCTCTCTTTGAATTCAAGCCCGTCACACCAGAGGACACCGTGCCGGTTTTACGCCGCGCACTCGCCTACCTCAACGAGGAAAACGGACTGCAAAAGTCCGTCTCCGACGAGCTCTGCGCCTATATCGGCCGTTGCGCGCGCGGTGACGTCCGTCATTCGATTGTGCTCTTTGAAAACGCCTACCACACCGCGGACACGGAAATTCAAAAGGAGCACGTGGACAGCTTTGACACCTCTGTCGGCAACTTTAACGACGATACGCACTACGATCTGCTCTCCTGTCTGCAAAAGTCCATTCGTGGATCCGACCCCGATGCTGCGGTCTTCTATCTTGCAAAGCTTCTTGCCATGGGCGAGCTTTTGTCGGTCTGCCGCCGCCTGCAGGTCATCGCCTCCGAGGATATCGGTCTTGCCTATCCTCTCGCCGCCTCGGTCACGCGCTCCTGCTGTGAATCCGCAAAGGAGCTCGGCATGCCCGAAGCGCAGATCCCTCTCGCAAACGCCGCGATCCTGCTTGCCACCTCCCCAAAATCCAACTCGGCACACGATGCGGTCTTTGCCGCCGCCGATGCGATCAAAGCGGGAAAAGGCATCAACGTCCCGCTCCATCTGCAAAGTCCTCTCTTCAAGGGCTACCTCTATCCCCACTCCTATCCCAACCACTACGTCCGTCAGCAATACCTCCCCGATGACCTCGTCGGTACGAAATTCTATACCCCCGCTCCCAACAAGCAAGAGCTCGCCGCCGCCGAATATTGGAAGAAAATCAAAGGAGAGTAAGGTCGTTATTAGGAATTATTAGGGGGAACTTTTTGGAAAAAAGTTTCCCCTACACCCCTTTCAAAAACTTTAAAGGAGTTTTTGATAGGGGGAACTTTTTGGGAAAGAAAGTAAGGTCGCAAGCGACCGCGAATTTGCTTCGCAAAGTTCGCCCCCCTATAACCCCCTCAAAAACTTTAAAAAGTTTTTGATCATGGATATGATTTGTCAGTCTGTACCCCCATCGTTAGTGTGGGATACAGACTTTTTTGTTTTGTGCATAGCACGTCAGCATTGCTGCCGCGACCATTTTGGTACCCCCACCCAAAATGGGCACCAAAGTTTGTTTCCCACCGGAAAAGCCCTCTCAGTCGCCTTATGGCGCCAGCTCTCCCATAGGGAGAGCCTATGAAAGCCTCACGTCTTGGGTAGCCTAATAGCCTCCCACTTTGGGAGAGGTGGCACGACGTGGTCGTGACGGAGAGGGCTTTGCTCGGTCACACTCGCGTTCTGACACCACACCGCGGTGTCATTCATTACGCTCCTGACGCTTCGCTACCCTAAAAAATCCAAGAAGTAACACTGCCTATGGTGCGGACCGTCGAGGGGCGAGTATTGAAAGCGGCTTTAGCCGCCGCACCACACAATCTATGCTCTTGGAAGCGGGCTTTCCTGCCAATTCGTCAATTATACCAAGCCAGCGACAGCAAAAAACAAAATATTATCTATAATTATTATATAAAAAATTCAAAAAACTATTTACAAAGCAAAAAAAGTATGGTATAATATGATGTGTATGACGTGAGCACGGTTGTCGGATATCAGGTCGCTACGCGACATTTCACCCACCGCCTACTGTGTGAAACGCATCAAAAATTTTTTGAAAGGTGAAAACTACCATGCAGAAAGACGAAAAGCTCGCTCTCATTGAGCAGTACGCAACCCACGAAGGCGATACGGGTTCCCCCGAGGTTCAGATCGCGATCCTCACCTCCCGCATCAACAATCTCACCGCGCATCTGAAGAACAACAAGAAGGACTACCACAGCCGTCGCGGTCTTCAGAAGATGATCGGTCACAGAAGAAATCTCCTTGGCTACCTCCAGAAGGTTGACATCGAGCGCTACCGTGCCATCGTTGCAAAGCTCGGTCTGAGAAAATAAGACGAACATCGGGAGAGAGGGCAGCACCTTGAGTTACTGCTCTCCTCCCCCTTGTTGTCTTATGATTATTTTTCACATTTTTTTACCAAAAAGTTGCGGACGGATTAGCAGTTACCCATGTCCCCGAGCAGGCGCTCGGACACGTGGGTAAGTGCTAAACCTCCGTGACAAAGAATATTAAAAACGGAGGAATTAACAAATGTCCAATCCTATCAGCTCCCAAATGGAGTTCAAGAATTACAGAGTGTTCAAGTACACGCTCGCAGGCAGACCCCTCGTGATCGAGACGGGTAAGATGGCAGGTCTTGCAAACGGCTCTGTTCTCTGCCGCTACGGCGAGACCGCGGTTCTCTGCTGCGCAACCGCTTCCGAGAAGCCCCGCGACGGTATCGATTTCCTGCCCCTGTCGGTTGACTTCGACGAGCGTATGTACGCTGCGGGCAAGATCCCCGGCGGTTACCTCAAGCGCGAGGGTAAGCCCTCCGAGAAGGCAGTCCTGACCTCCCGTGTCATCGACCGCCCCATCCGTCCCCTCTTCCCCAAGGATCTGCGCAACGACGTTGCACTCACCCTGACCGTTATGTCGGTTGACCCCGACTGCTCTCCCGAGATCACCGCTATGATCGGTGCATCCACCGCCCTTTCCATCTCCGACATTCCGTGGAACGGACCGATCGGTGGCGTATTCATGGGACTCGTTGACGGCGAAATCGTTGTCAACCCCACCGCAGAGCAGCAGACGAAGAGCGATCTCCAGCTCACCGTTGCCGCAAGCATGAACAAGGTCGTTATGATCGAGGCAGGCGCAAACGAGGTCGACGACGACACCATGTACAATGCCATCATGAAGGCGCACGCAGAGATCAAGGATCTGCTCGGTTTCATCAACGGCATCATCGATGAGATCGGCAAGCCCAAGTTTGACTATCCTTCTTGCGAGCTCGACCACGACATGTTCGACGAGATCTTCGCTTTCTGTGAAAAGGACGTAATGGACGCGCTTGAT
>JAFTJB010000042.1 GCA_017456625.1 Clostridia bacterium | reverse complement strand
GCCGTACCACTGCTTGTAGGTGGGAGAATTGCGGCGCAGGTCAACGGCAACGTCATAAACCGCTCCGCACACCACACGTACGAGCTTGCCCTGCGGGAACTGCTTTTGATAGTGCAGACCGCGCAAAACGCCCTTGACGGACATGGATTGGTTGTCCTGCACAAATACCATGTCAAGTCCCGCTTCCTTCATGTCTCTTTGGTTGTAGGTCTCCATGAAATAGCCGCGGCTATCTCCGTGAACGGCGGGCTCAATGATGCAAAGCCCCTCAATGTCCAATTTGGTTACGCGAATCTGTCCCATAATGTTTCTCCTTTTTATGATTTACTGTCCGAATTCGACAAGCTCAAGTCCCTCGTTATTGTTGAGCGTATGGCTGATATGCCATTCGCTGTTAAAGAGCAAAAAGTCGTTGCCCCTGAAGTCCTGCACCCACTTAACGTCAAAGAGATGCAGCGTTTTGGGATTGACACCGTTTGCGATCCTGCGGATATACTGATACGGCTGCGGATACTGCTTGTAGGTAACGCCGTACTCTGCCTTCATACGCGATTCGAGCACGTCGTACTGAAGCATACCGACAACGCCGACGTACACGCGCTCCAAGCCTCCGCCCGGCTCGATGAAGATGCGGATCGCACCCTCCTGCGCGATCTGATTCATTCCCTTCGCGAATTGCTTACGCTTCATGCTGTCGATCTGCTCGACCATGGCAAAGCACTCGGGCGCGAAGGTAGGAATGCCCTCAAAGGTGATCTTGTGCTTTTTGTCGCAGATGGTATCGCCGATGGAAAAGATACCCGGATCAAAGACACCGATGATGTCTCCTGCATACGCCTCCTCGATGATCGAGCGCTCCTGTGCCATCATCTGCTGGGGCTGAGAAAGCTTGATCTCCTTACCGCCCTGCACGTGGAAATACTCCGTGTCGCGCTCAAACTTACCCGACACGATGCGCATAAACGCGATACGGTCACGGTGCGCCTTGTTCATGTTCGCCTGGATCTTGAAAACGAACGCGGAAAAGGTCTCGTCAAAGGGAGAGACGGTCTCCTCCTCGGTCGCACGCGACAGAGGTGCCGTGGTCATTTTGAGGAAGTGCTCAAGGAAGAACTCCTCACCGAAGTTGTTGAGTGCCGAACCGAAGAACACGGGGCTGAGGGTACCGTTTCGTACCTTTTCAATGTCAAAATCAAAGCACGCGCCGTCCAAGAGCTCGACCTGCTCGGTCAGTTCCTCACGGGCATAGGATCCGATCAGCTCGTCCATACGCGCGGTATCGTTGATGTCACAATCAATGGACGAGAGGCGGTCTCTGCCTCTGTGCGAGTCCCCAAACGCGAGGATCTTACGTCCGTCGCGGTCGTACACACCCTTGAAGCTGACGCCGCAACCGATGGGCCAGTTCATGGGATAGGTACCGATCCCAAACTCCTTCTCGAGCTCGTCGATGAGATCAAAGGGATCTCTCGCCTCGTGGTCAAGCTTGTTGATAAACGTGAAGATCGGGATATGGCGCATTGCGCAGACCTTGAAGAGCTTGCGTGTCTGCGGCTCAATTCCCTTTGCCGCGTCAATGACCATGACCGCGCTGTCCGCCGCCATGAGCGTGCGGTAGGTGTCCTCCGAAAAGTCCTGGTGTCCCGGGGTATCGAGGATATTGATGCAATACCCCTCATATTCAAATTGCATAACGGACGAGGTGATCGAAATACCTCTCTTCTTCTCCATCTCCATCCAGTCCGAAACGGCGTGCTTATCCGCCGCCTTCCCCTTAACCGAGCCTGCGGTCTGGATCGCGCCACCGTAAAGCAAAAACTTCTCGGTCAGCGTGGTCTTACCCGCGTCGGGGTGCGAGATGATGGCAAAGGTCCGCCTGCGATTGATTTCCTGTTCCATTTGTTTCATGCGTTGTGGTAGATCCTTTCTGTCTCCTGCCAATTCTTTTTTATCTTAACCTTAATATTGTACCACATTTTGCCCGTGCTTGCAAGCACTATTTCGAGATTTTTTAAGAAAGAAGTCCAAAAAGCGGAACGAGAAGAAGCGGCAAAAAGGTGGCAGGCATATAATTCATGATCTTGAGCCTTGTCATACCAAGCATATTGGTGGCAACACCGACAATGAGGATGGAGCCAACGACCGACATTGCTGTGATGATATCCGCTGTCAGAAACGGCGCGATCCACTGTGCAAACAGCGTAATGCCCCCTTGCAAAACAAACACGGGGAGCGCGGAAAAGCAAACGCCGACGCCCAAGGAAACCGCCATGACAACGGAAACCACGCAGTCGATGGTCGCCTTGGTATATTGAACGGTATGATCTGCGGAAAGCCCACTGTTGAGCGCACCGACGATCGCCATTGAACCAACACAGAAAAGAAGCGACGCCGAAACGAAGCCCTCCGCGACGTTGCCAAAGCGATCCTTTGCCATCACCTCGATCTTGTTTCCCAAAATATTAATACCGCTCTCCAAGCGCATCAGATGCCCCAAGACACTTCCAAGCGCGACGGATAGGATCACTATGAGAATATTACAATCCTCAATCGCGCCCGATATGCCGATGATCAGTACGCAAAGCCCCATGCCATAGTAAATATGATCGGAAAGAGCGCTCTTCCCCTCACGTTTTCCGCCGCCGATCAAGCGACGCACCAAAAGCCCCACAAGAGAGCCACCCACGATCGCCAACGCATTGACGATCGCGCCCCAAAGTCTGATTTCTTCCATGTAAAAACCTGATTTCTCTAATTTTACTTATTTTACTTAAAATCTGCACCCGAAATACCGTCGGTATATGTGACGGTACCGTCATTCGCGATAAACACCGCATCAATTCGATCCATGCTCGAATGGCAAAGCGCCCTTGCCGCCGTCTCTCCCATTACAAACAGCGCCGTTGAGAGTGCGTCGGCATACGCGCCGTTCTTTGTGATCACCGCAACCGAGGAAAGCCCCGTCTCGGCAGGATAGCCCGTTTGGGGTGACAGAATGTGATGATACTTTCGTCCGTCAATGGTCACGTACCGCTCATAGTCTCCCGAAACGGAGAGCACCTCTCCGCCTTCAAGCGTGAGGGAACCGACAATGCCGCTTGTATTCTTTGGATCCTTGATGGCAACGCGGAAGGGTTCTCCACTCGGCTTTTCCCCGAACACCGCGACGTTACTACCAAAGGACACGATACCTCCCTGCACCTCGCAGCTCTCAAGGTAAGTGATCAACGCATCGATCGCTGCACCCTTTCCAATGCCGCCGAGGTCGATAGAAACACCTGCGTTTTGTTTGTGTACTGCGCCGTTTTCCACAAAGATCTGTTCCGTTCCAACCAACGCAAGGCAAGTCTCCAGCTCCGCCTCGGTCGGCAAGCGTCCATCCGTCTCACAGCTTTTCCACAGATCGACCAAGGGAGCAACGGTAATATCAAACGCTCCGTTCGTCTCGCGCGATATGCTGATTGCCTGCTTGATGAGCGAAACGGTACGCGGATCGATCTCGGACATCTCTCCGCGGTTGATACGCGCAACGTCGCTCTCCGCCTTTGTACGCGACCAGAGCGCATCATACTCGCCAAGGATCTCTCCGCACCGCTCAAAAATCGGTGCCGCCGTATCGGCATCGGTCTCAAGGACGGTGACCGTGATGACGGTATCCATCAAAAAATAGCTTTTTGTCTGATCCGCTTGTCCGCCGCACCCACCGAGGGGGGCAACGATCAAACACAGACACAATAGGATCAATCCTGTTTTCTTCATAAAAACCTCTTCATTCGCGGCACGATCAGATTGAGAAGAACGCCGACAATGCCGCCATAAACTGCCGATGCCAGAAGGAGCCACGGCAGGTAGGAACAGACGACTGCCGCACCGAACAGCGTTGCCGCCGCGATGATCTGTCCGCAATTGTGCGCCGCCGCGCAAAGCACCGATGCACCGAAAAAGCTGCACCGACGGAAGAGATAGACACATACGGCAAGCATCAGATATGCCAAAAGTCCGCCGAGTGCGGAAAAATAGAGCGACGTGACCGAGCCGAAGAGCAAGCCCATGAGAAGGATGCGCAAAGCAGAGACGATCGCCGCATCGATGGGCGAGATCAAAACAAAGGTCAGCATGACGATCACGTTCGCAAGCCCCAAGCGGAAGCCGGGGAGCGGCACAAGCATATTGAGGGGGAGGATCGCCTCGAGATAGGAGAGCATCATGGCAAGCACCACCATGACCGCATCGAGTGTCAAGCGGCGCGTGCGCTTATCCTGCAACGAAATCGACATCGCGCGCACCTCCCTTCACCGTCACACTCACCCCGGCGGGTGCGCATACGACCGTCTCACCGCTTTTGGAGATCCTACCGCTCGTCACGCATACGTGATCGGGACAGTCGCTCGACGAAACGAACGCCTCTCCTCCTTGGATCACAACCGTCAGCGTGATCCCACGTGAGGTCAGGGTCAGCGTTTGATCCTCTTGCAGAGAATATTCGTAAAATCCTTCGGGAGTTGAAATGACGACAATTTCTCCCTTCTCCTCGGTCAAAAGCGGGAACACAAAAAGGAGCACGGCGCAAAGCAAGACCGCAAAAACGGCAATGCCGTCCGCAAATGAGATCTTTGTTTTCATCTCTCGCACTCCCTTCCGATTTTCTACACTATATTATACATCCTTTTCTGTCGAATGTCAACCAAAACAAAGATGGAAGCGAAAAAAACGCCGCCTTTTCTTGACATTGCTTCGCATCGGCAGTATAATACTATTATTAAATCCGCATGATTTTAAGAGGAGCATTTATTATGAAGCTTGGTGTTGCATTGAACAAAAATACAGCGTTGGAACAGATCCCGATGATCTGCAAGATTGGGTATGACTCTTATTTTATCAGCTGGTCGGACGACAGCGAACATCTTACCCGTGTTGCAAAAAGCGGTGCGGAGCACGGACTTGAGTTGACCTCTCTCCATGCGCCCTTTTCCCACGTCAATCGCCTTTGGGAGGTGGGAGAAGAGGGGGATACCGTAGAGGCGGAGCTGGCTCGCTGTATTGAGGATTGCGCGCGCCTTGAGGTGCCTGTTTTGGTCTCTCATCCCTTTATCGGCTTCAAGGACCACACGCCGACCCCTTACGGTCCCATTCGTTATCGCAGATTGGGGGAGCTTGCGCAAAGGTTAGGTGTACGGATCGCAATCGAAAACGTAGAGGGTGAGGAATATCTCGATGCGCTCCTCCCTACCCTGCGCGATCTTCCATCCATCGGCTTTTGCCTTGACACAGGACACGAGATGTGCTACAACAAGGGACGCGATATGCTCGCAGATTACGGAGATATGCTCTGCTATCTCCACATCAACAGCAATATGGGTGTGACCGATCCCGCGGGAGAGATCACCTTCCTTGACGATGCGCATATGCTGCCGTTTGACGGCATCGCGGACATGGAATTCCTCGCAAAGCGCCTCAAAAAGCTCAACTATCAAGGACATCTGACCATGGAGCTGGTCAAGGAGAATCGCCGCGACCGCACCTGCAATGATATCTACAAGTCGCTCTCGGATGAGGCATATTTCACAGAAGCATACCGCCGCGTGGCGCGTCTTGCCGATTTGATTGAAAAAAACTGAATTTTTTTGAAAAAAAATATTGAAAACATTGATTGGATGTGTTATAATATATTGTCATGATACTTTGGAGTTCGATAAATCTATATTTTAAAAAGAAGGTATGAACTATGAGCCGTATGATAGGAACCGTATCCCGTGGTGTGAGAGCACCCATCATTAAGCAGGGAGACGACATCGTTGAGATCGTTACACAGTCCGTTTTGGAGGCTTCTGCCGATGCGGGCTTTGCTTTCCAAGATCGCGACATCGTTGCAATGACCGAGGCTGTTGTTGCACGCGCACAGGGAAACTATGCAAGTGTTGATGATATCGCAACCGACGTCAAGGCAAAATTCGGTGGTGAGACCGTTGGTGTCATCTTCCCCATTCTCAGCCGCAACCGCTTTGCAATCTGCCTGCGCGGCATTGCAAAGGGTGCAAAAAAGATCGTTCTGATGCTCTCCTACCCCTCCGACGAGGTTGGAAACCACCTTATCAGCATCGATGCCATGGATGAGAAGGGTGTCAACCCCTACACGGACGTCCTCACGCTTGAAAAATACCGTGAGCTCTTCGGCTATGAGAAGCACACCTTTACCGGCGTGGATTACGTTGAATATTACGAGGGTCTGATCCGCGAGAGCGGTGCTGACGTTGAGATCGTTTTTGCGAACAATCCCAAGGCGATCCTGAACTACACCAAGAACGTCCTCTGCTGTGACATCCATACCAGAGCGCGTACCAAGAGAATTCTCAAGGCTGCGGGTGCGGAGATCGTGCTCGGTCTTGACGATATTCTCAACGCTCCCGTCAATGGCAGCGGCTTTAACGCGGATTACGGTCTGCTCGGCTCCAACAAGGCAACCGAGGACCAGATCAAGCTCTTCCCCCGCGATTGCCAGCCTGTGGTTGATGCAATTCAGAAAAAGCTCTTTGATGCGACCGGAAAGATGCTCGAGGTCATGGTCTACGGCGACGGCGCGTTCAAGGATCCCATTGGAAAGATCTGGGAGCTTGCCGATCCGGTCGTAGCACCCGCCTACACCAAAGGTCTTGAGGGTACTCCCAACGAGCTCAAGCTCAAGTACCTTGCAGACAACGAGTTTGGCAATCTTTCGGGCGAGGCGCTCAAGGAAGCGATCAAGCACAAGATCCAGGAGAAGGACAGCAACCTTGTCGGTAAGATGGCATCCGAGGGTACCACTCCCCGCCGCCTCACCGACCTCATCGGTTCTCTCTGCGACCTGACCTCCGGCTCGGGTGACAAGGGTACGCCCATCGTCTTCATTCAGGGCTACTTCGACAACTATACAACCGAATAAATTTTTCAAACAGCGAGCAGATATGAATACGGTTCAGATCTGCTCGCTTTTATTAGGAGAACATGAACATTACAAACTACAATCTTTTTCGCAGCGATCTCTACCAAAACGGACTTGCCTATGCCGCTGAACATTCCGCTCGCCTGGGGTTTGATTCGGTGGAGATGCTCGTTTTATTGAATAGTCAAAAGCCGCCACTGCTCGACGTCATAAATCCGCAGGAGACACGACGCATTCTGGAGCACTTTGGGCAAAGCGTAGCCTGCTATTCGGTTGCCGCACAGCTCTATACCGAGGACGTGCACGCGGTTGAGGAAACACTCTGCCGTAACGCGGAGCTTGCCGCCGCACTCGGTTCTCCCTATTTTCACCACACGCTCCTCCTCGGTTCCCCACCGAACGCGCCGACCTACGACGAGGTCTTTGACGGCATCGTGGCTTCGGCTGAGAGAGTAGCGAAATATTGCAATTCGTTGGGACTGACCGCGCTTTACGAGCCGCAGGGAAAATATTTCAACGGAATTGACGGACTTGGACGGTTTTATAAGGAATTGAAGTCGCGCGGCTTGCAGGTCGGCATTTGTAACGACCTTGGCAACTCCCTATTTGCGGACGTATCACCGACCGAGGTAACGCAAGTCTTTGCAACCGAGGTCAAGCACGTACACATCAAGGATTACATCATGGCAAGCGAGCCGTTTGCAGATCAAAAATGCTGGAAAACCGTTAAGGGCAATTGGTTTGCCGAATGTGAGATCGGACATGGGGTCGTAGACCACCGTGCTTGCTTTGACATTCTTCGCCGTGCCGATTACGAGGGTGCGATCTCTCTTGAGATCGAAGGAAACGATGAAACCATGCTCTCGGCGATCGCCTACGTCAAAAGCTTGCTTCAATAAACAAAAATCGGGTGCTTTCGGGCATCCGATTTTCGTATTTGCGGACTCTCCCCCACTTTGGCATAAAAAAACACCTTTTTTTACAACTTTTCACCACCTTATTGACAAGTATTTTTGGGGATGTTATACTAAAATCAGAAACAAAAATAAAGGAGGCGCAAGATGAAAAAAATACTGTCCGCAATTTTGATTTCCGCAATTCTCGTCAGCAGCTGTTCCTGCAATTCGAGATTTCAAGATAGATTTTACCGCCCGAGCGACGACACCGATACGACCACGCAGACCGGACAGACCACCCCTTCTCCAAACGATCCGACGGTCAAATATCCCATCATATGTCAGCAAAACGAGCGTTACCGCGTTACAAAGCTCGATGCAAGCCACACCTCCTATGAGCTATACGATCAAAACGGAGACTTGTTCTTTGCGGATGCCTGCGAGGGCGTGGTCGTAATCACTGAACAAGCGGACCAATTGATCGTTCGTACCTCGTATGCCGATAACAAAGCCTCCCTTCGCTTTTGCGATCTTACCACCGAGAAGGTCTCTCGCGAATTTCACAACCCTCTCACCTATACGCTTGAGGGCAACCGCATTGCCTGCCTCGGCGGCATACAGCGTATGCGTTTTTTGACGGTCAATGAGATCTATCAGATGGATTTCTACGCCGAGATGACCTTCGCGCTTCCCTCTGCCGAGCTCGTTGACAATCCGATTCTTTCTATCTCCTTCAAGGACGGAGAGGATGATCTTCTGATCGTAACTTACGAAACCTACGACATTTATGGCAATCGAACGGTCATATTCCGCACCGATCCAAGCTATCCCCAAGTCGCGATCGACCTATCCGACTATGACGGCGTTCTGAACGCCTATCGCGCGCTCGTTGAGAAGCTTCTCTACATTGCCCCCAATCCCTCCACACTCGGAGAAACGGAAACGCTTGATTCGCTCTTCTCCTTTGAATATCCTTCCGATTACGAAAAGCTCTATAAGCTCTACAATCACCTATACCGAACGCGTCCGCAGTACCCCGACTCCCAAGAAAGACTCCTCTCCGCATACGGATATACACTCCGCGACCTCAACAAAGACGGCTCGGACGAATTGATCCTGATGACCGATACCTACAACATCCTTGCCATCTACACCCTACAAGACGGCAAGCCCGTCCCGCTTGATTATTTCCGATCCTTGGGAGACACGGCTTGGATCGATGCGCAAAACAGATTGCACGTTTACAGAGAAAATTCCAACCCCAGCCACTACAGCTACGTGCTTGAGATCACGGCAGAGGGAAAGGAAGAGGTGCTCCTGACTCTCATAAGAGCCTACGATCCCAAAACGTACAAATACAACTACCATAGAAGCGCTGATTTCACCACGGTGGATCTCAGCTTGGAGGAATACAACGCACTGCGAAGCACCTACGGAGTTGTTGACGGCAACACAGGAGGCGCGCTGATGAAGACAAACGAATTTCCCTTCACGCATCTGTTCGGATCCGTTACGGTCGATGATTGCTTTTACCTTGACGTGTGGAGCGGTTACTACGAGGAAAAATTTGTTTACGGGATGCTCTACATCAATATTGAGCCCCAGCTTACCATTCAATTCTTCTGCGACAATATGGACATGCACGTAGCCGTATATCGCAACGGCGCAAACGCCGAATTCTCAAACCCGTACGTCAGCGGGACTATGGAATTTACAGCCTACAACATCTGGATGACGATCAAGGAAAGCACCGTCTCCGATCTCCCCTGCGGAACCTATCTCTTAACTCGCAACGGCGGAAAATGATCAATAAAAAACGGAAAGCAGCAGCTTTCCGTTTTTTATTTAGAACGTAATGATATATTTTCCCTCTGCGCGTGCCTGCTTATCGGCAAGGATCGCAGGAAGCTCGTCAACGGGCGCGGTCTTGTAGATCATGGACGAAACGTCGATCTTCCCCGACTCGATCAGTGAGAGCGCTCTCTTTTGGGTGTAGGGATTGATGAAGGATGCGCGGAGGGTGATCTCCTTTTTAAAGATCTCAAAGGGCTTGATGGAGACCTCGTCGTTCGGACGGGTGAGACCAAACATCATGACCGTGGATTTTTTACCCGCAAGGGAGATCGCCTGTGCGACGGTGGAGGTTCTGCCTACACACTCGATCACGGTATGGATGCGCGTGATCCCCGCGTTTGCGATGACCTCCTCGGCGTTTTCTTTGAACGGATCGATGACAATGTCCGCGCCAAGCTTTTTTGCGTACTCGCGCTTTGCCTCGATCGGCTCGATCATAATGAGCGTTGCGGCGCCCTTGAGCTTGGCAAGCTGAAGCATCAGAAGTCCGATCATACCACCTCCGATCACCGCAACCGTAGCACCTGCCTCGATATCACACATATCGATACCGTGCAGACAGCACGCAACAGGCTCGGTCATTGCCGCCTGCGCGTAGTCGATCTTACCGTTGAATTTGTACACCTGCGATTGCGGAACGGCACAGTACTCCGCAAAGCCGCCGTGTACGGTAGTACCGATGCCGATCATATGCTCGCAGAAATGCCCCACACCGCCGCGGCAGTAGTCGCACTCGTTGCAAAGCTTGTTGGGATCGACACAGACACGGTCGCCAACGCGCACCGCCCTCACGCGATCACCGATCGCCACGACCTCACCCGCAAATTCGTGTCCGAGAACAGTCCCCACAGGTGTGGGTGCCGCACCCTCATCGCCGTCAAAAATATGCATATCGGTACCGCAGATGCCGCACGCGCGCACCTTGATCAAAACCTCGTCCGCGCCTACCACGGGAACACCGATATCCTCGACTCTCAAGTCGCCTTTTTGATAAAATACCGCTGCTTTCATGCTTCAAATATCTCCTTATATGTGGGAATGGATGCAATGGCACCCTTTTTCATTGTGCTGATCCCTGCCGCTTTGACCGCGTATTTCAGCGCTTTCGCGATGCGCTCTGCCGTCAACGTCTTGGGATCAAGTCGCTCACGGCTGATGGCATAGAGGAACGTACCGAAGAAGATGTCCCCCGCGCCCGTCGTATCGACCGTTCTGACCTTGATTGAGGGAACGTAACCGATCTGTCGCTTGGTCGCATAAAGCACACCCGCCGGTCCGTCCGTAACGAGAACAAGCGCCACGCCCTGCGCGATCACCTGCTTTGCCGCTACGCGTATATCACTCTCACCTGTGAGCATTTGGATCTCCTCACGCGAAAACTTGATGATATCCGCACGAGGGATATATTGCTTGATCGTGTCGATCGCGGTCTGCTCGTTTTTCCAAAGCGGCGCGCGATAGTTGGGATCGAAGGTGACGGTACAACCGCTCTCCCGTGCCACCTCCAACGCATGATCGGTCGCCTCTCTCGCACACTCTCCCGTGAGCGAAAGGCTGCCGAAATGGAAGATCGCGGAACGGCGGATGAGCGACTCGTTGACCTCCTCGCGGCGCAGAAAGACGTCCGCACCGAAGTTTCTGCAAAAACTGAAGTGACGGTCACCTGTGGGATCGAGTGCCACAAACGCAAGCGTAGTATTGTGGATGGGATCAACGCAAACGCCGCTCGTGTCCACGCCGCAATCCTTGAGTGTTTTGGTCAAAAAATTGCCAAACATATCCGCACCGACCTTGCCAATGAAAGCGGCTTTGCCGCCAAAGCGAGAAAAAGCAGCAAGCAGATTGGCAGGCGCACCGCCCGCGTTTTGCTCAAATACATTCTTTTCTCCATCCGATGCGACGGGAGTAAAATCAATCAAAATCTCTCCCAATGCTGTAATATCAAACATCTCTTTACCTCACAAGCTGATAAATTTCGGTTTTCTTTTTTCAAAATAGCAATACTCCGTAAAGCCGATGGAGCGGAGCATATTCTTTACGCGATCAAATCCAACCGCGATATTTTGCGGAACGTGCGCGTCACTGCCAAGGGTAATGAGCCTGCCGCCCATACCAAAATAGCGCCTGATGATCTCTTCACTCGGCAAAGTCCCCTTTTCACTCGCTGCAAGTCCCGAGGTATTAACCTCCAAGGCAATGCCCTTTTGGATAATTGCTTTGAGAATGGCATCGATCTGATCGGCGAAGTCGTTTTCGTCAAGCCCTCTGTTGTATTTTCCGTTGATATAGCGGAGGGGACAGGTCAAATGACAAAGCACATCGATGTCCGCACGATCGATCATATCGCGAAGCGCGTTTAAATATGCCGTAAAAAATGCCTTTACGCAACCAATTTCCATTGCATCGGCACTCCAATTCACGCGGGAGTAGCTATCCTCTACTCCATCCACGTAAAGCGTATGGACCGAGCCGAGAATCACGTCATACTCGCAAAGAGAAAGGATACGTTCTGTCAGCGCGGGATCAAACTGATCCTCCGCCAACTCCAAGCCCTGCAAAATATGAATGCTGTCTCCGTAACGCTTACGTGCGCCTTTCACCGCCTCAACGCATCGCTTCATGGTATCGTACGTTCCATGCTTTTTTGCAAAGCAGACGTCTACATGATCACTGATCGTAACCGCCAAAAGCCCCATTTGAATGGCGCGCTCGCATACTTCATCGATCGTTTGCGTGCTATCTACCGAATGATTGGTGTGAATATGACTGTCAAACATCAAAAATATCCTTTCATAGACTTGACAAATCGTCTGTTTTGTATTATTATAATATAAAACGAAAAAACAGTCAACAATCGCCGCAAAAAGTGATAAAACGATCACCTTTTGCTTTGTTTTTCGGCATTATTTTATATTTTGGAGTATCAAATGAACGCAGAAAGAAGAAATCAAATCATCAAGATCCTGCTCAAGGAAAAGAAAGTTACGGTGAGTGAGCTTGCGCAAAAGCTCTTTATCAGCGAGCCCTCCATCCGCAGAGATCTGACCGAATTGGAAAAAGAAAAGCTCGTGCGCCGCGTTCATGGTGGCGCGATCCTGGAGGAGCACAGCGAATCCTTTATCAAGATCCCCTTCCTGCTCCGCGAGCTGGAGGACCACGATGCAAAGACAGTAATTGCCCAGCGCGCGGCGGAGCTTGTCAACGACGGCGATGTGGTCATGATGGATGCCTCCTCAAGTGCCTACGCGATCATCCCCTTCCTCGCGCAAAAGAACAACGTCACGGTGATTACAAGCGGTATCAAGGCGCTTATGCGATTGGCTGAGCACGGGATCGATGCCTACTCCACAGGCGGACATCTTCTTTCCTCCAGCTTTGCGCTCGTCGACGAGGATGCTCACGAGGTCATTTCTCACTACAACGCCGACATTGCCTTTTTCTCCTGCCGCGGCATTTCTCCCGACGGTATGATCACGGATTTTTCGATCGAAGAAAACATCGTTCGTAAAAAAATGATCGAAAGATCGAAAAAATCCGTCCTTCTCTGCGCCGATAAAAAGATGAACAAGACCTATCTGCACAATATTTGCAGTATTCGCGAGGTCACGCACGTCATCTCCGAGGCAGAGCTCCCCGAAAATCTCAAAAAAATATTGGAGTGACAAAAAGCCGATACGGAAGCTTCCGTATCGGCTTTTCTTTATGCCTGCAATTCCTTTGCAAGGGCTCGCAATGCGTTTCGATCGATCTTTCCGTTCGGTGTAAGCGGAAAACGGTCCAAGCGAAGTGTCATAGCAGGCAGCATATAACGCGGCAAATAGCCCGTCAAATGCCGATTCAGCTCGTCCTTCTCCACCTCTCCCGTGTAAAAGAGCAAAATCTGCTTGTTTTCCCCGTCATAGAGACAGCAAGCGCGTCCGACACGTACCTCACGCATCGCCGCAGACTCGATCTCGCCAAGCTCAATGCGATGCCCCTGATGCTTGATCTGCGCATCCTTGCGGCAGACAAACACCAATTCGCCATGCCCATTTCGGTAGCCAAGATCGCCCGTGCGGTACAAGATCTCGGGATAATGTGAGTGAAGCGGATTTTGTACAAAGCTCTCCGCCGTCTTCTCGGGATTGTTATAATATCCCAAGGTCACGCAGGTGCCGCGCAAATAGATCTCACCCGTCTCTCCGTCCTTTGCCTCGCGTCCGTCCTCGGTGATCAGCAGAAGATCGGTATTGCGGAAGGGTCTGCCAACGGGGATAGGCTCCTCCTCTGCAAGCGGACGGTCAGCGTGCCAATAGCAGGACATTCCCGTCGCCTCGGTAGGTCCGTAAAGATTGACAAACCTTGCCTCGGGCAATGCCTCTCTCCATAGCTTATATTGCCGTTTTGGAAAGACCTCACTGCCAAACGCAACGGTACGCAGGTAGCGCGGCGGATTTTTCTCCAAAGCACCAAGCTCGGAGATCATGGTCAGTGCCGAAACGACCCAGCAAACGGTATTGATCTTGTGATCATTGAGAAAGTCACAAAGCTTCATCGGGAACGAGAAGCACATTTTCGGAACGAAATATGCCGTTGCGCCATACTTGATGACGGGCATGAGCTCCTTGAGCGGTGCATCAAAATAAAGCGGTGTTTGGTTTGCAAATACCGTCTCCTCGGAAAAGCCCATAACCTCACACAAGCTTTCCACGTAATCGATCACCGAGCGGTGGCACGCTACCACTCCCTTGGGGACCCCCGTAGAGCCCGACGTAAAGACGATGTAAATGGGGTCGGTATCGATCGCGCGACGTCTGACCGCGTTCAAAGCCTCTGTGTCGATCTCCCCTGCCGTCAGCTCGGCATAGGTGGCGGTCTCAATGCCGTCAAGCGTTAAACCCATCGCCTTTTTGGCACCCGTTTCATCCACAATGAGCAGACGTGCGCCAACGCTTTCAAGAATCGTTTGCATCCGCATGGGCGGCATATCGGGATCGAGCGGAACGTAATAGCAGCCTGCGTACACGGTGCCGTAGAACGCGGCAACCTCGCGCGGGTGCTTTTTCATGAGGATGGCGATCGGCTCGCGGTCATATCCGCGCGCGCGCAACGCACTTCCCAATTTTTGAGATGCGTTGATCAGCTCCTCAAAGCTCATATCATACTTTCCGTCCGAATATGCAGTTTTTTGCGGTAATCTCGGAGCGGTCTGCTCCAAATATTCCAAAATGTTCGTTTGCATTGATTTATCCTTCGTATGGCAAAGAGGTGATCTTTGCTGTTGCGGGCGCGGGATATCCCGTACGGTCATAGGCATAGAAGTTGCCGTCATCGCGACGCACCCGAGTGTTGTAATACTGCAGCTGCTCCTCGGTCACGAGCACCAGCTTACCGTTGTAGGCAACGTCGCGCAGATGGGTGGTGTCGAAATGATACCACTGCGCGTTTCCGCTCTCCCCAACGTTGACGTAATTCCAATAGTGCGTTTCTCCCATTGCCGCAGTTGCCGCGGGAGTGCGCTGAATGGTCCTATTCTCAATCCCCAAACGATCCAAAAAAGCCTTGGAAAGCATTGCGTAGTTATAGCAATCTCCGCGACCCTTATCAAGCGCGTAGTACGCAGCGCTGATCCAATCGCCCTTCTCCGAATCCGAGGTGTATTCGATCTTGGACCAAACATAGCTGTAAACCGCTTGGCATCTTGCCACCTTGCTCATATCGGGCGTAATGATCTGCGCAATGACCGCATCAAGCTTTTGATTGAGCATCTCCTGCGAAACGTCGATCTTGGAAACGTACACCTTTGCCTTTGCGGTTGATGTGTTTCCAACCGCGTCCCTTGCAATGTAGCGTACGGTATATTCGCCCTCGCGTGTCGGATCCACCGCAGAGGAATCCACCGTAAGGGTCACTTCCCCTCCGCAATCATCGGTTACGGTAATGCCGTTTTTATAGGAAACGCCTTCACCGATATAGACCTCCACGTCCTTTACGCCCAAAATGGTGGGGGGCGTATTGTCAATGCGCAAATTCATTTTGACGTTGCGCGTGGATTTGGAAAGACCGCTTGAAAGCACGATCTCAAGCTCATACACACCCATGCTGTCAAAGGTATAATTCTCTGCAAAGGTTGCCTCCACCCCCTCGGGCAGATCGACTACAAAATCCGATGCCTTTGGAAGTGGCGCACCGACTGCCCAATCAAGATCCTTCACGATCAGCTCATCGGGATCGACTCCTCCGCACGACACAAAAGAACCGACCGATAGCACGACCGCCAAAACAGATAAGATGATACGACGGAAAAGCTTCATATCAACCGACTCCTTTCATTTTTAAGTTAAAATTACTGTTATTTTGGCTGAAAATTTACAATTCCGAGGAAGAGCTGACGGTGCATCTCGTAGATTTCCTCATCCGCGACCGCGCCGACGACCATACTTCTGGAAAAGACCAAAAGCGTATCCTCGGGCAGCAGCTGCATGACCTCATAATATTGATAAAATGCAGTATCAGCCAAGCGAACCGCATATGCATCATACGCCAAGTCCGCGCTCACACCAAGCTCGGCAAGCGGAACCAAGCGCTCCTTTTGGATCAGACTCAAGCCATCCGGCTCGATCTCTCTTGTCAGATCGTCCTCTGCCGTATCGTACACCGCCTCGCTGACCAACCAAACCGACGAGGTTCCCGTCATCAAAAAGTCGGAAAAGCTGCTGATGTGATCCTGATTGACCGCTTTTGCGGAGGAATACGCATACGAATCCATTTTTTCCTCGCCCGTATCCTCATCCGTGTAGCGATACATTGCGGTCAACTCCTTTTCGGTGTAGATCGAAAAAGGATTGAGCCCCGTGCTATTGCCCGAACCGTCCTCGTTTGCGGGCATGACCCCCGTCATTGCCTTGGCGATCTCCTCTGCCTCGGATGCACTGAGCGTATAGCCTCCCGCGTACACAACGATGGCATCGGAGCGCTCCGTGGTTGCGCACTGCACAAAGCAAACGGCAAACACAAAGACGAAAAAAGAAATAAAGATGGTGTGCCACTTATAGTGGTACCAAAAATTTTCAAACCAGCGTGTAAATTTATTCTGAACAACGATGTCACTCGCTTCAAGCTTTTCGTTCTGCTCGTCCACCGTAGATCCTCCTTATTTTGAAAGGCGGAACAGCCGTATTCCAAATCGAAATAGCGTCTGCTCCGCCTCATTCCACTTATGCCTGTGTTCTGGAAACCTCGAGAACCTTCATCGAAACAGTTCCGTTGGGAACCTCGACTGTGATCTCATCGCCAACGCGCTTGCCCATCAATGCCGCACCGATAGGAGACTGATCCGAGATCTTGCCCTCCATGGGGTT
>JAFTJB010000041.1 GCA_017456625.1 Clostridia bacterium | reverse complement strand
GGAATACGGTGAGCTTGCACCTTGCTCGGGCGGTACGGCAACCTGCACGCAGAGAGCGATCTGCTCCACCTGCGGTGAGGAATACGGCGAGCTTGCAGATCATAGCTACACGATCATAAACGGCTATAAGGGCGCGGACGGTCATGCAAACACCTGCGTATGCGGTGCACACGGAACTCCCGTCGCGCACAATCCCGACAGAGCTGAGGCGACTGTTGATAATCCCATCCTCTGCACGGTCTGCAATTACACCATTGCGCCGAAGCACACGCACGACCACGGCACGGCTTGGGAAAGCGATGCAAGCGAGCATTGGAACGAATGTGCTTGTGGAGATAAAGCAAACAAGGCGGCTCACACGGATAGCAATAACGACGGCAAGTGCGATGTCTGTGCATATCAGATGGCATCTAACACGCCCGGTGGAAATACGCCCGGCGGAAATACTCCCGGCGGAAATACGCCTGGCGGAGATGGCGGCAACAACGCGGGCTCGACTCCCGACCCGAACTCCCCTGCCCCCACTCCCACGGATGATGAGGGCGGACTCGGCGTTGGCGCAATCGTTGGCATCGTCTGCGGATCCGTTGCCGTAGTCGGCATCGGCGGAGTTGCGATCTTCTGGTTCGCGATCAAGAAAAAGAGCTGGGCTGATCTCATCGCAGTATTCAAGAAAAAATAAATTTGATCCCTGACATTCAGGCGGTGGGCAAAAATGCTCACCGCCTTTTATATTGTGTATAAAAATTTACAATTTTTCTTTCTTTTTTTCTTCCAACCGCTTGAGAAAAGGATTATTATATGTTATAATTGTAAAATGTAGTATTATGCTTTTTTGTATCTGTCGAAAAAGCTTACCATCGGGACTAATCAAAGGAGAAACACATAAATGAAACTTGGTATCGTCGGACTTCCCAACGTCGGAAAAAGTACACTCTTCAACGCGCTGACCAACGCGGGCGCGGAATCGGCAAACTATCCCTTCTGCACCATCGAGCCCAACGTCGGCGTGGTCACTGTGCCGGACAAGCGCCTCGATTTTCTCGCGGATATGCATCACCCCAACAAATATACCCCTGCCGTCATTGAATTCGTTGACATCGCGGGGCTTGTCAAGGGAGCCTCCAAGGGCGAGGGTCTTGGAAACCAATTCCTTGCCAACATTCGTGAGGTGGACGCGATCTTGCACGTCATTCGTTGCTTTGAGGACGACAACATCATTCACGTCGACGGAAAGATCGACCCGATGCGCGATCTGGAGACCATCAACCTTGAATTGATCTTTGCGGATCTGGAGGTTCTGGAGCGCCGTATGGATCGCACGAGAAAGGCAATGAAGGCAGACAAGAAGTTTGCCGCAGAGCTCGCCGTTTTTGAAAAGCTTGCCGCCGCTCTCGGCGAGGGCAAGTGCGCGCGTACGGTCGAATTGACCGAGGATGAGGAGGCATGCCTCTACGACACGCCCCTGCTCACCCGAAAGCCCGTTATCTACGTCGCAAACGTCGATGAGGACAGCGCAGGTGCCGAGCCGACCGACAATGCGGCATACGTCGCACTCAAGGAATACGCCGCAACCGAGCATTCTCAGGTCATTCCGATCTGCTGCCAGATCGAAGCGGAGATCGCAGAGCTTTCGGGCGAGGAAAAGGCAATGTTCCTCGCGGATCTCGGCATTGAGGAAAGCGGACTTGACCGTTTGATCAAGGCAAGCTATTCCCTGCTCGGACTGATCAGCTTCCTCACCGCAGGCCCCGACGAATGCCGCGCGTGGACCATCCGCAAGGGCACCAAGGCACCCAAGGCAGCGGGCAAGATCCACTCCGACATCGAGCGCGGCTTCATTCGCGCGGAGATCGTTGCGTTTGCGGATCTCGAAAAATACGGCACGATGAACGCGGTCAAGGAAGCGGGTATGCTCCGCAGTGAGGGTAAGGAATATATCATGCAGGATGGCGACATCGTCTTCTTCCGCTTTAACGTCTGATCATGAAGATCGAAAATCTCTACCCCGGCGCATGGGGCTCCAATTGCTATCTGCTCTCCTCGGACTCACATGCCGCGATCGTTGATCCGAGTGCCAACACCGATACGATCGTAAATCACTTGTCTCACAAAGGGCTGACGCTCGATTATATTCTGCTCACGCACGGGCATTTCGACCACATCGTTTCCATCGATACGCTCCGTGATAAAACGGGCGTCCCGGTCTACGTTCACGAAGCGGATCTGCTCCTGCCCGAGGATGCGCACAAAAATGCGTTTTACCTGTTTTTCCGCATGGAGCGCCAATACCGCCGTCCCGAAAAGACTTTGCGCGACCGTCAGATCCTGCGCCTCGGGGAAGAAAATATTCGCGTGATCCACACCCCCGGTCACACGGCAGGCGGCGTTTGCTTTCTCTGCAACGATGAATTTCTTCTCACGGGAGACACGCTCTTTGCCGATTCCTACGGTCGTTACGATCTCTACGGCGGCGACGTGACTGTTCTCTTTCAATCGCTTCGTGATCTGCGAAATTTTTCGCCCGATCTGACCATCTACCCCGGTCACGGGGAAAGCGCGCGCCTCGGTGATGCGCTTGACAACGTACTTTACTAATCATTCACCCAAGAAAGGATATACAAGCAAGCCATGGATTATCAGTATCTTGCCGATCTTTTATTTCCAAACGTAACCAAGACCCCCGAGGACATGGAGGCGCAATATCCGCCTCGCGATCTTCCCGAGGGCGCAAAGGTCACGCGTTTCGCACCCAGCCCCACGGGATTCGTCCATTTCGGCGGTCTCTTCCCCTCCACCATCGGTGAACGCCTCGCACACCAGAGCGGCGGCGTGTTTCTCCTCCGAATTGAGGATACCGATGCAAAGCGCGAGGTCGAGGGCGCTGCTGTCGGACTTGTCAGAACGCTCGAGCACTACGGCATTTATTTTGACGAGGGTGCCGTGATCGGCGAGGACGGTAACATCTGCGATAAGGGCGCATACGGTCCCTACAAGCAGAGCCAACGCGCAGAGATCTACCACGTTTACGCAAAGCAGCTCGTCCGCGAGGGCAAGGCTTATCCCGTTTTCACAACGCAAGCCGAGCTTGACGCGCTCAACGCGCTTGACAAGAAGGCTGAGATCAAGGCAAAGGATTGGCACGAGGATGACGGCGCGCAGAAGGAAAAGATGCTCGCTGCTCGCAGCTTTACCATTGAGGAGGTCGAGGCACATCTTGCTGCCAACGATCCCTTCGTGCTTCGTCTGCTCTCCGACGGCGATCCCGAAAAGAAGATCCCCTTCACCGACCTGATCAAGGGCAAATTGGACATTCCCGAAAACGACGAGGACTTCGTCCTGCTCAAGAGCGACGGAATTCCCACCTATCACTTTGCACACGCCGTGGACGATCATCTCATGCGCACCACGCACGTCATTCGCGGTGAGGAATGGCTCCCCAGCCTTGCAAAGCACCTTATGCTCTTCCGTTATCTCGGCTTCCGTCTGCCCAAGTATATGCACATCGCGCAGATCATGCGTCTGGACGAGAACGGCAACAAAAAGAAGCTCTCCAAGCGCGATATGGGCGCGAACATGGACGATTACAGCCGCATGGGCTACGACCCTGCCTGCGTTTGCGAGTATATCATGACCCTCCTCAACTCCAACTATGAGGAATGGCATATGCAAAACCCGGACAAGCCCTATACCGAGTTCCCATTCAATATCAAGAAAATGAGCAATTCGGGCTGTCTGTTTGATTTCAAAAAGCTCAACGACGTCAGCAAGAACATCATTTCCCGCATGACCGCCGAGGAGGTCTATCGCCGTGCGACCGAGTGGGCAAACGAATACGATCCCGCATTCGGCAAGCTTCTCTCCCACGACGCGGACTACGCGACCGCGATCTTCGCGATCGGACGAGGCGGCAAAAAGCCTCGTAAGGATTTCGCGACATGGGCAGAGGTCAAGGGCTACATGGGCTTCTTCTACGACGAGATCTTTACCGTTGAGGATGCCTACGCGGAGCAGTTTGACAAAGCGGACATCAAGTCTGCATTGGAAAAGTTCCTCGCCTCTTACTCCCCCGCCGACGACATGAACGCTTGGTTTGACAAGATCAAGGCGGTTGCGGAGGAGATCGGATATGCATCCGATATGAAGCAATACAAGGCAACGCCCGATGCATTCCGCGGCAGCGTTGCGGACGTGAGCATGTTCCTCCGCGTTGCGGTCACGGGCAAGCTCAATTCTCCCGATATGTACGCCGTCATGCAGGTCCTCGGTGAGGATCGCGTTCGCGCTCGCGTACAGAATATGATCGAAACTCTTTAAGTCACACAGAAAGGCTTGATTGAAATATGGAAATCGAAAGAAACTTTATACACGATATCATTGACGAGGATCTCGCGATCGATCCCGAGATCAAGATCCACACCCGCTTCCCGCCCGAGCCCAACGGATACCTCCACATCGGCTCCGCAAAGGCGATCATGATCAACTATCAGGTCGCAAAGAAGTACAACGGAAAATTCAACCTCCGTTACGATGACACCAACCCCGCCAAGGAGGACAACGAGTACGTTGAGGCAATCTACAAGGATCTCAATTGGCTCGGCGCAACTCCCGACGGCGGCATCTTCTACGGCTCGGATTATTTTGACAAATGCTACGAGTTCGCGATCAAGCTCATCCGTGACGGCAAGGCGTTTGTTTGCGATCTTACCGCCGAGGAGATGCGCGAATACCGCGGCACGCTCACCCAGCCCGGCAAGAATTCCCCTTACCGCGATCGCTCCGTTGAGGAAAACCTCGCGCTCTTCGAGCGCATGAAGAACGGCGAGTTTCCCGATGGCTCGCACACCCTGCGCGCAAAGATCGATATGGCAAGCCCCAACATGAACATGCGCGATCCCGCGATCTACCGCATCGTTCATACCGATCATCACCGTCAGGGCAACAAGTGGTGCATCTACCCCCTCTACGACTACGCGCACCCCATTCAGGACGCGCTCGAGGGCATTACCCACTCGCTCTGCTCGCTCGAATTTGAAAATCACCGTCCGCTCTATGAGTGGGTGATCAACAACATCGGCTTTGAGAAGAAGCCGAAGCAGAGAGAATTCGCCCGCCTGAACGTGACCAATACCGTCATGTCCAAGCGCTACCTGCGTTACCTCGTCGAAAACAACATGGTTGACGGCTGGGACGATCCTCGCCTCCCCACACTCTGCGCACTCCGTCGCCGTGGCTACACGCCCGCATCCATCTTTGATTTTGTCACTCGCGCAGGTGTTTCCAAGGCAGACAGCCTCGTTGACATCGGTCTTTTGGAGCATTGCATCCGCGAGGAGCTCAACACCACCGCCCTTCGCCGCATCTGCATCCAGAAGCCCATCAAGGTCGTAGTTACCAACTACCCCGAGGACAAGGTGGAATACTTTGAGGTATCCAACAACCCGCAGAACCCCGAGGCAGGCACGCGTAAGGTCGCGTTTACCCGCGAGCTTTATATTGACGCAGACGATTTTGCAGAGGTTCCGCCTCCCAAATTCTTCCGTCTGAAGCCCGACGGCGAGGTTCGTTGCATGGGTGCTTATATCATTCGTTGCAATGAGATCGTTAAGAACGACGACGGCTCGATCGCAGAGATCCGCTGCACCGCAGACCTCGAGACCGCAAACGGCAACCCCGTTGACGGCCGCAAGGTCAAGGGAACCATCCATTGGCTCTCCGCGAAGTATTCCGAGGAGACCACGCTCATGCTCTACGACAAGCTCTTTACCATTGAGAACGTGGGCGACATTCCCGAGGACAAGACCTACAACGATTATCTCAATCCCAACTCGCTCCAAAAGCTTGAGGGCTGCCGCATTGAGCCCTGCCTCAAGGATGCCCAGTCCGGTGAGAAGTTCCAATTCGTCCGTGTCGGCTACTTCTGCAAGGACTCCAAGTACGAAAACACCTTCAACCGCATCGTCGGTCTCAAGGATAGCTTCCCGAAGAAATAATCTTTTGTTTGATTTGTCAAGCGCAAATAATGGAAAAAGGAGCCGCAAAGGACGGCTCCTTTTTCTGTTTTTACGGATATTCCGGTTTTGGCTGTATCAGCGAGAAATAAACGTCCTTGAGCCGTGCGGGGATCTCGCGAAGCTCACGGAAAAATTGCTTGCTGTAGGTACGCAGATCCGCGCTGACACCGTAAGCCTCCATGCCAAGCTTCCCGGCAACGTAGAGCGCGCGGTATAGGTGGTATGCCTGCGTCACGATCAAAATGCGCTTCATGCCGTACACGTCGCGCAGACGGATCATGCTGTCGTAGGTGGAAAGCCCGTACGGATCGGTCAAAACACTTCCGTCTGCAATCCCTGCCGCCAACGCGGCATTTTTCATAGTTCCGACCTCGTCGTATTCGCCGGCATCCTCGCTGTCTCCGCTCATAAAAAGCGTTTTAGAAAATCCCTGCCGATAGAGATCGACCCCGACGCTGACACGGTCAGCAAGCATATCGCTCATCGTTCCGTCCTCCCAAACGCGGCAACCGAGCACGACGATGGCGTCATATTCCCCGCCCATTGCGGCAAGCATCTCGGGTGTGAGGATACGATCCTCGGTCTTGTTGCAGACCGCCGCGCTGACGGAGAGCAACAAAATCGCAGTCATGACGAGCACGATCGCCAAAATCAACGAGATCACTGTCAAAAGATAGCGTTTTCGGATGCGCAGCAGCGTTTTGATGACCTTATTTTTGAAGAATTCGAGAATTGCCGCAAGAAAAGCGGCAGGCTTTGACGGCTTTTCCTCCTTGACGTCCTGATCTTTTTCTTCCAAGCACCTCGCCTCCCTTCAAATCATTCTCTATGTATCAGTATAGCAAGAAAGCGAAAGAATGTCAAGACCGTGCTTTGATAAAATATAGCAATACGGTGGATGTACACATAGTGCGCGTATTGGAGTATTCCCAGCTCCGCTTGGCTGTAATCAAAAACACCACGCACGAGGTGCATATCACTTGCCGCAAGCGAATAGAGTTAGCGCACCTGCTCTACGGCAGGTGCGCCAACCGATCTCCTTCTTTTTGTTCAGGAAAGTGCGCGGCGCAGCTCCGCCAAAATCTTTTTTTCCTCACGCGAGACCTTGACCTGCGTGAGCCCCAAAAGCTCTGCCGTCTCCTGCTGGGTCATGTTGCGATAATACCGCAGCATGATCAGCTTGCGCCAAAGCGGCGGCAGCTTTCCAATGCACTGCGCAATGGCGATCCGATCGCAGATCCGCTCACTCTCGTTTTCGCTCTCCTCATCGGCAAGCACACCCTCAAAGGTCACACTATCCTCACCGTATACAAAATCCGACAGCGACGTAACGGGAGAGACTGCATCCAAGGACACCGCCGCATCCTCAACGCTCATTCCGCAGGCGGCGGCAAGCTCCGCAATCCCCGCCTCTCTTCCCTCCTCCTGCATGATCCGATTTTTTTCATGCAAAAGCGAGACACCTTGACGCTTATAAATGCGGCTGACCTTGATGGGCCCGTCATCACGCAAATGCCGACGGATCTCACCCACGATAAGCGGAACCGCATAGGTCGAAAAAGCCGTACCGCGCTCGAGCGAAAAAGAGCGGATCGCCTTGAGCATTCCGATCGAGCCGATCTGCACGAGATCCTCATATTCGGTGCCACGGTCACAAAAGCGCTTGGCAACGGTACGCACCAAGCCCATATTCCGCTCCAACAGCTCTCCCTCGGCACGCTCGTCTCCGTCCCGTATCCGCTCCAACAGCTCCGTATTTTTTTCATAGATCGACGCTTGCTCCATGCAATTCCCCCCGTTTGTCTTTTCGGTAAGCCAGGGCTTACTTATGTAAACGCTTGAGCAAGGCAACGGTCGTTCCTTTTCCCACACGGCTGCTGACTCTCACCTCGTCGCAAAAGCTCTCCATAACGGTAAAGCCCATGCCGCTCCGCTCGCCCTCCGCATCGGTCGTGTATAGCGGCTCGCGTGCCTGCTTGACGTTCTCGATCCCACACCCACGGTCACGGATCTCGACCATAACAAGCCGCCCCTCGCAGAGCTTGACCGTGATGCGGATTTCTCCGACATTGCCGCGATACGCATGGACGATGCAGTTTGTAACCGCCTCGGAAACCGCACATTTGATATCGGCAAGCTCCACCGCCGTGGGATTGAGCTGTGCGCAAAATGCCGCCACAGCGCTCCTCGCCATTCCCTCATTGACCGAATAGGACGGCAGGGTCACGGTCATCTGGTTTTCTACTGCCGCCGAAAAATCCACCCGACTTTTCATACTTTCTTCTCCTTTGTTCGTTTAATCGTGATCATTCGTTCCATTCCCGCCAGTCGCAAGATCTTGGTAACGGCAAACGACGGATCTACCACCGCAAGCGTGCCGCCGTATTTTGTCACAAGCGCGTATCGCCCCATGATCAGCCCAAGTCCCGAGCTGTCCATAAAATCCACACCCGAGAGATCGAGCAATACCTCCCTCGGTCTATCCTGCATGATCTCACGGTCGATCCCCGTACGAACAAGCACCGCGCTGTGATGATCGATCTCGCCCCTGATATGCACGATCATTCGGTCTCCGCGCCGCTCAAAGCTGATCCGCTCTCCTTTTTGAAGCATTCCTTCACTTCCTTTCTCTTCATTTCCTTGATTATTCTATCACGGACAAGCCAAAAAAATTGTCGCAGTGTGTAGGTGAAAAAATAAAAAAGGCCGAAAATTTTTCGACCTTTATTTGTTACAAATTGCTCTGTACTATCAAGGATATTACGCCTGTCCTTTTGCCTTTAAAAACGAGAGAAATCCGTTTAGCGCAACGTTGATTGTGTCCGTCGGACGGTGATAGACATAGATCGACTGCGTTTCGTTAAAATCGGTGACGTTCAGTGCCGTGAGGTTTTTCTCCCCAGCCTCCTGCAATGCCCGTTTCGAGCCGAGCAAGAGCCCCATTCCCGATTCTGCATATCGAATCATACATTGCTTGTCGTTACTCTCAATAGACACCTTGGGTATAAATCCGCTTTGCGTCGCAGTCCTTTCTAACAACTGCCACATGCGATTGCCCTTTTGCGCTACGATAAAAGAGTAATTCTTTAACTCTTGAAAGGTCAGCGCTCGCCCCACCAAGGGACTGTTTTTTGCCGCTTTCACGCAAATCTGCTCTGTATTGAGCAAGAACCGCTCCATGCCTGCATATTGATCGGATTGCTCATCGATTATCACGTCAAAGGACTCGAATTTTGAATGCAATGCGTCATGAGAGATTTGAAAATCCACACGCGGAAACTGCTCCTTATATTGAATGAGCATTTCTGTTATCCACGTTCTCCTCGCTTTGATCAACACGCTGACGGTGGTGTTTTGCTGCGCACTTTCGGTAATTGATGCTACGGTTTTATCTAATTTTTTAAAAATCTCATCCAGCATACCGAAAAAGACGTAACCCTTTTCGTTCAGTTTAATGCGGTTTGTGGATCTATCGAAAAGATTGATGCCCAGTTCTCGTTCCAAGCGCTTAACCGATGCCGAAACAGAAGACGTTGGCACCATATATTTTTTTGCGGTCAGCGCAAAGCTTTCATTTTTTGCACTTTCATAGAAATAACGCAATTGTAAAAGTTCCATATTATCACCTCTTTTTTATTTTACCACATTTTCAAAGATATAGCAAGTACATTTTATATAATTATTGAAACGATGCATTTTCCGTGCTATAATAAATAAAAAAAGGAGGTTTATATGAAAGTTTGTATCATCCAGCCTGCATATTCCACAGAATATGCAGCATCCAATCACTACTTTGAGGAGCAAATAAAGCTGATCGATCTGTGCGACGAAAGCATGGATCTGATCGTATTGCCGGAGGCATGCGACATTCCGTGTCTTGCAAGCACCAAGGAAAAGAGCGAGCAGTCATACGCGAAATTCAATCGTATCCTGCTTGATAAGGTTGCCGATACGGCGCGCCGATGCAATGCAATGGTATTTGTCAATGCCCGTTCTGTCGAGGATGGAGGACTTCGCAATACCACCTACGCCTTCAACCGCCAAGGTGAGGTCGCGGGAAAATATTTCAAGCAGCATCTGACCCCGGGAGAGGTTACCAATATCCGTTTGGACAGCGATTACACCTTTGCGTTTTCCGAACCTACCGTGGTTGAAATGGAAGGCTTACGCTTCGGTTTTTTAACCTGCTACGATTTCTATTTTTACGAGGCTTATGCAAATTACGCCCGTCAGAAATTGGATATCATTATCGGTTGCTCGCATCAGCGAAGCGACACGCATTTGTCCTTACAGATCATGTCGCAGCATCTTGCATACAACACCAATACGTATGTGCTCCGTTCCTCGGTTTCTATGGATGAAGCCTCTGATATCGGAGGAGGTGCTATGGTAGTAGCTCCCACAGGCGAGGTCCTTTTGAATATGCATAACAGAGTCGGCATTGAAACGGTTGATATCGACCCCAAGAAAAAATATTACAAGCCCGCAGGCTTTGGTAATCCGCCGTCAGCGCATTACGAATACATCGAAAAGGGTCGCCGTCCTTGGAAATACCGACCCGCTGGAAGCGCGATCGCTCGCCACGATGAGATCATGCCTTACCCGAGAACCTGCGCTCACCGCGGATTTAACACCATTGCCCCCGAAAACAGTATGCCCGCATTTGGCGCGGCTGTTGCAATGGGTGCGGATGAGATCGAATTTGATCTGTGCTTTACAAAGGACGGTGAGGTCGTAGCGTTCCACGATTCCACGCTCGACAGAGTTTCAAACGGGACGGGAAAGGTTTGGGAGTACACCTTAGAAGAGCTTCGGAAGCTCGACATTGGAAGCAAATACGGAGCTTCGTTTAGCGGATTGAAGATTCCTACGTTTGAGGAGATTTTGAAAAAATTTGCTTGCCACTGCGTGATGAATCTCCATATCAAATCCGAGGGGTTCAATCCCGAGTGCTTTTATAAGGTTGTAGCGCTGATCAAAAAATACGATTGCGAGAAGTACGTCTATTTTATGACCGGTCGGGATCATATTCAGGAATTCTTGCAGAGAGAATATCCCTCGATCACACGCTGCTGCGGAGGCGGCGATGGCAAATGGGAGATCGTTGAGCGTGCAATCAAATACGGATGCAAAAAGGTGCAGCTTGTAAAGGGCTACTTCAATCAGGAAATCATTGACAAGGCTCACGAAAACGGCATTATTTGCAATGTGTTTTGGTCTGACGATCCCGAAGAAACACAGAAGTATTTGGATATGGGAATCGATGTGATCCTGACAAACGACTATCATTCCATCGCGCAGGTCGTAGAAAGAAAGGAAAAATATATCACGTATTAAGTACTTAATCAAAGCACCATATCTTAAAAAAGCAAAGGACAGAGAACGTTATTCACGATATTCTCTGTCCTTTTTCTGTCGACTAATATTTTATTATCTCTGTTTGAAAGTGCTCCTAAAACGCGGCGCATAGGCTCTACGTTTTTTCGTGATATTAATGCTCGGGGACAACGGCGTAAAAGATCAGATCCGCCTCTCCGTCATTACGAAGCGAGTGCTCGCTCCCCTGCGGGCAATAATGGCATTCTCCAGCGGTAAGCGGCTCAGTTTTTCCATTAAACAGCATCCGACCCTCGCCCGAGAGGATAAAAATGATCTCCGAGGAGGTCTCGTGGCGGTGGAGCCCGATGTTGCATCCGGGCGCGAGCTTGCCCTTCAGGATCTTGTTTTTGCCGTCCTTGTATATTTTGGCAACCATCTCACCGTCACCGCCGTAAAAGCTTGGAAGCACGGTATCATTCATTTTTTCCAATTCAATTTTCATAACGATCTCCCTATCTGCGTTTTGCAAAAAAATCCCGTAAAAGTGTCAGTGCCTCCTCCGCAAGCACCCCCTCCTTCATTTCGGGGCGAGCCTCAAGCGGATACGCGAACAGATCAAGCAGGCTTCCGCAAGCGCCTGCGCGCGCATCTCGTGCACCAAACACCACACGCCCGATCCTTGCCCCCGCCAAAGCGCCCGCGCACATGGGACAAGGCTCGAGGGTAACGTAAAGCGTGCAATCCAAAAGATGCTTGGAGCCGACCGCGCGGCATGCCGCCTCGATCGCCAAAATCTCCGCGTGCGCGGTTGCCATACGGTTGGTTTCACGCAGATTATGCGCACGCGCGATCACCTCGTCACCTCGCACAATGACCGCGCCTACGGGCACCTCGCCCACATCTCGCGCAAGCTCTGCTTCCTTTAGCGCCATTCTCATATAGATCTCGTCTTGATTCATGGTTCTACCTTCCTAAAAATATGTGATCACCGTCAGCACCAGATACCCGATCATTGCGGGCGCGAAAAAGAGGCGGACGGAACGACTTTGGGAAACGGGACAGGAGGCATAGGAGCCGCATGCCGGCAGATCCTTGCCAAAAAAGCCATCGTCGGCTGTTTTTTTGTTACGATTGTAAAAGCAGATCAACGCACCAATGGAAAGCGCACCGAGCAGGCACAAGCTCCCCTCCCAAAGCGGGAGCAAAACGGAAGAGCGGGAATAGAAATTGGAGACGATGACCCCATCGATGAGCGAAAAAAGATTGTTGACAATATGCACGGCAATACAGTTCCAGATGCTTCCCGTCGTTTCATAGACCAGCCCGAGCAAAAGCCCCGCCACAAAGGTATAGAGAAGCTGATCTGCGCTTTGGTGCATGAGTGCAAACAGGATCGCGCTGATCAGAATCGCGTGGGTTCGTCCGAACGGCAAAAGGTTAGTCAGGATCGCGCCGCGGAACAAGAATTCCTCGCAAAAGCCCGGGATGATACAGGTAAGGATAAAGTCCAAAACGATCCTATACGGCTCGATTTCATGTGACCCAAGCCACGGCAGCGTTTGATTGGAATAATCAAAAATCGATACCCACGCAAAATTGACGTAAGAAGTCGCGCGAATGCAAAAAACGGTCGCAAGGATCAAAAGCGGCAGATATGGAGAGACACGCGCCTCGGCATACATGGATCGGTAGACACTTCCCTGCCGCTTTGTAAGGATCTTGAGAAGAAGGACAGGTAGCATAAAGGCGAGGAGATAGTAGGCGCCGTAAAGAAGATCGCAAATGACGTTATAAGCGATATCGGAGATCGGCATTGGCGCGAAAAAGGCATAGAAAAGCTCCATGAGGCGAGCTCCTCCGTGAAAAAGGATCAAAAACGCACACATGGTCATCCCCACGTTGCCGATCATGACGTAATAGCGCGATTCACGCGCGTTCAGCTCCCGTTTCATGCACTCACTCCCTTCCAAAAGCACCTCTGATTGATACCAAATATATTATACAACATCCGCATGGAAAAGTCAAGTTTTTCAGTTTTTTGCAGTCATGACTTTACTCCGTAAATTTTTCGAAAAAATTTTTAACTTTTTTTCAAAAAGGGGTTGCAATTTTGTTTTGGATGTGGTATAATACCATTCGTTGCGGAGGCATAGCTCAGCTGGTTAGAGTGCATGCTTGACATGCATGAGGTCGTTGGTTCGATCCCAACTGTCTCCACCAAAACATAAAAAACCGTGGTTTTTACCACGGTTTTTCTATATTTTGCTTTAGTTTATAACAAAAATATAGTTAATATGCACAGTAAATAAAACTCAAAACATCTCAAACGGCACGTGTTTTTTTATTTTTGTGCCTAATTTTGTGCCTAAAAAATCCCCCTGCTGATTTATGATCATCTCACCAATCAACAGGGGGGCTTTTATTCCTCCGGATACCCGCTCCATTTAAGAAGCTGCGCCTTCTCGCTCTTGGCGAGATTGAGAGAATTGATATGAGCGCGAACAGCGGTCTTACCCTTGGTATTGGTATAACCGAGGAAGCCCATGATCATGTACTTCTCAACGGCAGTCAGATTAAGCGACTGCACGTAGGCGATCACCTTTTTCTTCTTGGAGCCCGCGATCACCTTGCCGTGCTTGTCCTTGTCGGACTCAAAGGCACGGGCCACAGCGACGGCGGAAACAAGCTTGGAGAGATCCATTGCCTCGGCAAAAAGACCGATCTTGCAATGCTCCTCCAACTCCACGCCCATTCCCTCGAGGACCTCGTATTTTGCCATCGTTTTGTAGGACGAATACAGAAGATTGACCGCAGCAGCCTTTTCTTCGTCGGTCGCGTTTTGGAATGACTTGAGGCGCACCATCTCCGCAAGCTTCTCATTGGCACCGAGATAGATCTGCTTGTAGATCTTCCGATCCTTGTCAGATACCGCATATTCCTCCTCCTTGTAGGTCAAGGTGAGGCTCTCGGGAACACCGCTCGGGATCACGTCGTGTCCCGCCAGGACGAGCTCGTTGAGTGCCTTGCGCGCCGCAGAGCTCTCGATGCCGCCGACCTTCTCGTCGAGCATGATACCCACGATCGTGGCAAGCATCTCCTCATCCTCATTCTCGAGAGCACGTTGGAGATCCGCGCGGTAATTCTGCGAGTAGAAATGGTTCTCAAGCTTGTAGCCCGTCTCCGGGAAGCACCGCTTGATCAAGCCGCTCGTGTGGTTGTACATATTCCGAACCGGGATACCGAAGAGCTGGCCCGCAGCATAGAAGGACTTGCGCACCTGCACGGTGATGTCCTTTTGCGGTACGTCCTTGCCCTGGATCAGATCGAAGGACATATTCACGGTCTCTTGCGTGGAAAGGAGCAGATCATTGATGGTGGATAGCATGAAATTATCAAGCTCATAGCCGTCCGAGAAATAGGAATAGACGTCACGAATGAATGGCAAGCCGCCGAGGAGATTGCCGACCGTGTCCGCAATGATCTCCTGCGTGCGCTCCTCTCCTGTCTTCTCCTCCTCCTTACGGTAGAGCCAACGGAAGAACAGAGCCAACGCAGCCATGAATGCCGCAGATGCGACGAGAGCTACGGTGGAACGCACCGCCTTTCGGTGCGCACGCTTGAGCTGTGCCTTCATTGCCGCTTTCTGCTCCTCGCTAAAGCCGCTCATCTGAAGTCTGCGGCGGAGTGTTGCAACCTCACCGTAGGCATCCAGCACACGCGCGAAAACCTTCATGGAATCGGCGGAGAACATGGTAAGGGATTTGAGCAGCTCATCACCCGATCGCATCGCCGCCGACCGCTCGGTGGAAAGCGCGTTCTGCTGGGTCTCGAGAATCACACGCTCAAGCAGCTCGCCCGCCGCCTTTTTGTTCTCCTCGGTGCCGACCTTCGCGCCACCGTTCTTTTGGATCTGCACCTGACATGCGCCGAACAGCGTTCCAACAACGAAACGGTCGCACCGGCCGATCGGCTTCATAAGCGCGTCGCCAACCTTGCCCGTGGTCTTGTCGAGCACACCCTGCGCATGCGCGGCGACGTTGTCCTTGTTACGGATCATCGCGAGATGGCAGTATTGGTCAACCTCCTTCCACTTGTCGGACATCGAGATACCCTTTACAAGACAGCCGTAATCAAGCATATCCGTTGCGGCGATAAAGGAAGAAAGCTGTGTGAGCCACACCTTGGGGTTACCGCCGAGCTGCGCCTTGGCATAGCCGCTGCGGACGAAGGAGACCGTCTTGTGCCACCAAGAGTTTTTATTCTCCTTCCCTACGCCCTGCACGTCCTCGATCAGCTCGCGCAGATACTTGTTCATCTCCTGGCCGAGCGCAGTTCTGCTCGTCTCGGAGCGCACACTCACGGGCTTGTTGCGGTTTGCCTCGTCGGTGTTGAGGTTGAGAATACGGTTGTAGCTATCAAACGGGATCGCAAGGTTGGAGTACATCGCAACCTGCTTGACGTGACGAAGGAAGATATCCTCGACGGGACGGATCAGAAGTCTGCCCGCAGCTCCCTCAACGAGATCCGCGTTCATGGAAAGATGGCTGACGAGATCCAGATCCGCATACATTGCCTTGGGATTTGTGTCCGCATTCTGTGTGACGTCCGCTCTCTGGATCGGATAGTAGTAGCCTCCCTCCTCGACGTTGGAATATCCCATGCGGTCAAGGTCGGTTTGACGCTTGAGCGCAGAGCATTCCTCGTTGAGCGTCTTCTCGATAATCTTGATAAATTCCTTATCCGCCTCGGAGAAATGGCTGTAAAGCGCATCTCTCGTCTGCTTGACAAGCCCCTCGATCTCATGATCTTGGATCTCCTGTCCGGGGGCGAGCAGCTCGTTAAAATCCACGCGCGCTCTCCGCTCCAACGTTTTCTTGCCGTCCTTGACGTCCATTTCGATGAAGAACCCCGACTTGATCAGTCCCTTCCACGCCTGCCGGCGCTTCGTGGTCATGTAGAGCGAGATCGCGCGATTGAGCGGGATCTGTCGGCTCTGATAGAGAACGGTCTCGTTCTGCAGGCGGTCAAGATACTTTTTGTGCTTCTTGAGGAATTCCTCGTAGTCGTGCATCAGCTCGGATTCGGTAAACGCCATGCCGATGGCGCCGCGGCGAAGATCCTCGTAGACCTCGGTGTAGAAGCCGTTCGGGTCATACTGATCGGCGGCGCGGAACAGAGCCGCAGGATCACCGAATTGGCGAATATAGGAACGGTCCTTGGCAAGCGAGCGCATCACGAGCATCGCCTTGGTCTTGCTGCAGAGCGCGATCTTCTCGATGTACGCCTTTGCCAACGGCATTGCATCCACGAGCTTGCCGTTGCGGTAGACCTTGTTGTGGTTTTGGACAATGTGAATAAAGTGATCGACCACGTTGGTCAGCATGCGCATTTCAAAGGTAGTAAGTGCACCTTCTCCATTTGCAATTTGCAAAAGCATATCGTGGATATCTTGACGGTAAAAGCCATCTTCGTTTTCAAACAACGGATTTTGCGAAGTGTACCAAAGTCCCAATTTTTCCGAGATCTCTCGCGCGCGGTTATCCTGCAAAGCCCAACGGTATTTGATTTTGGAAAGCTCCTCAAGCGATCCTTTAAACAGCGGATCTTTAAACGTTGCGGCACTCTGATAGGTACCGTATTTTAGATCTCGCAGTGCTTCCAGACGGTTCAAAAGATGGTTTTCGACGTTGTTTTTACTCCGTGTATCACGCACCTCTTCAATTAGTCCGGTAATGCGCGTTTGGTAGCGATCGACAATACTGTCAAAATTATCCGCTTTGCCATATTTCTTGTATTGGCTACGGATATTTCTCTCGATTTCCTTTTTCAGCGCATCGATCTGATCGGCGGGAAAAGCTTCTTCAACAAAGGTCTTTGCTCGGTTGTTGATCCTTTCACGCAGATCCTTTACGTGCCGATTGATTTCCTTAAGCCGCTCAATGGGATCATCGGAGGCAAATTCAAACCCGTGATCTTCTGCATCCTTCAAAAACTTTTCAAAGGAAACGAAGGGCTTATTACGGATCTTGCCCCACGAAGCATAAATCGAAGCGCCCACGTTGGGATTGCCGGCAGGGTCTTGCTTGCCAAACTCGGGAAATCTACTCTTGATTTCCCTTGCAACAGACGAAAGATCCACTCCGCGCATATACTGCTGCCAAAATGCGAGCTCATCATATTCTTTTTGAAGATCCTCGGAGCGTACCGTATCCTCGACAACCGCCGTTTGCACGATAAACTCGGCAATATCCTTGACGACCGTGTCAAACTCCCCTTCGGAAGCCTTGTTGAGCCTACGGAACATCAAATCAACAGCTTTGCGATAATCCTCATAGTCAAATTTGCCGTATTTCTTCTCGAAATTCAGCTTCTTGTAAACGATGCTGTTGACAATCTTTGCGGCATCTTTGCGAGTAATAAAACGCTTTTTAGACTCCGGCTCTTTAGATTGTCCTTTTTCAAGGGAGAAATTAACTTTACTTTTTTCTCTGGTTCTCTTGACAAGACCGATAGGTTGTGATATAATACGTTCGTTGTCAGCGGTTATATGACCTGCCTCAGCACCATTACTGGTGCTTGCAGGTGAACCGCTGACATTTTCTGTTGTGTAGATGCTATGTACCCAGAATTTATTTTTCTGAGGTGATTTTTTTATAGCCAACTTTACAACCAGCCGTTCTCCTTCGATTTCCGTAGCATACTCGATGTATGCAAATTTTTTATTTATCGCATTTGCATACTTGTTATCTACATTATCTGCAATCAAATGTCCCTGTTTGATCACATTTGGTAATTCTCTAATAGTTGCAAGTTTAGCAATTTTCTTGAACCTTCCAAGCCTTGAGAAATTATTAAAGCTGAACGTTTCGTCAATACCACTCTTGTTTATTTCAATAACCAAACCGGATTCTTCATTTACATCACTCCTTCGTTTATTTTCCGAATCAGTGAAAAAACCTTCATTAAGCAAGGTATTCAATACTTGCCGCTGAACGTGTATAGAATCATTGAGTTTATCAATACCAAAACTATTGACAATTCTTGCGGTGAAATCATCCGAAAAAGCCTTCTTAACGGCCTTTTTATCGTCTTCGCTCTCCTCCAGATCCTTGACGTCCTTAACGTCGGGATGGTCCTTGAGCCACGTTTCTCGCTCGCCCTTTGAGATTACTACCTTGTCGGAGGACGGAGCGAGAGAAAAATGAAGTGGCTTTGAAAAATCATCGTCTTTTCGGCTCACACCTAACTTCTCATAAACATCCTTGGAAAAAGTATTGTCAAATACCCCCTTGACATTTTCGAGAAAGTCTGCTATACTGTAAACGTAGGCTTCGCTACTGTAAGGGCTTTGATGTTTCTTAACATCCGTCCGAACCTTAGGCGAGCCTATTTTTTTTGCTAAAGATCCGTGAAGCTTGCCTACTATATTCCATTCTGCAAGAATAGAATCCTGACCAATTCGTTCTTCGATAACAGAGCGCACAGCATAATATTCGAGACTCCCATCTGCATTTTTCAATGCAACTGTTCCCATAAGGATGTGCGCATAAGGAATATTTGCATTATCCTGCCGATCAGATATATTGACCTCAATGGAATTCGATAAAACTTGCGGCAGTTCAAGAGCAACCCTCGCATTTATCAATGCATCGTCTTTGTCTTTAGTAGACATTTTGTTTAGATGTGCCGATCCATGATAACTATGCTCAATCCCCTTGCGTGTAATTTCAACATTCTCACCAATATCAGAAATACTCACATAATACGTGGGTTTGGTTCCCTCTTTTTCGAGTTTCTCGCACTTGCTCCTTACCGTTTCGAGAACATCCTCATTGTCAATCTTAATGTTGCCGATTGCATCGGTTTTGATCTTGACTTGCTGATCTTTACCGATCACAACACCTTGCAGATCATCCTTGGCAACAAGCTCGTCATAGGAATACGTTCTCTTGAACTCCCCCTCAAACTCCTCGCGGTCGACGGTGTCGGCGTGGGCGTCGAGCCACGCATCGCGGTCGGCGGGAGCGAGGGAGGCAAATTCTGCCTTGAGGCGGGCAAGCTCGCGCTCTGCATCCTCATCCACGCGGGAGAGGTGTTTATCCGATTCATCCCGGGCGTGGGAGAGGCGCTTGAAATCCTTCTCCGCCTTTTTGTTCCGCTCGCGGATCTCATCGAGGGCATCCTCCAGCATCAGCTCCGCTCGGCGGAGCTTTTTTGTTTGCGCGCGGTCGGCGTTGGTGCCTCGCATGGTGTCAACCATGTCGCTGATGCGGTCGAGCATCATGCGCGCGAGCTTGGGAGCCTTGCTCGCCATGCGGCGCACGCTCGCCTCGGTTCCGAGGGCATGGTCGATCAGCCTTGCAACAAGCTCCTCGTAGGCAAGCTCCTCCGTCTCGGTCATTTCCTCGCCATTCAGAGACTTTTCCCAAGCGGAGTCGATATCCGCCTCGGTAACACCGTAACCCGCCGCAAGGACCTCGTTTTTAGCCTCGTAGAAGGCATCGGAGAGCGTAGGCGCATCCTCGCCCTCTCGCGCCTCCTGCGCCGTATTTTCGCCCTCTGCGGCGAGGGAGAAATGAGTTTTGGAATACTCTTTTTTCAAGAAATCGGGATCGCTCGAGAGCTTTTGCTTGACCCACGTTACCGTTCTGTCACGCATCCTCGCATAACGTTTGATAATGCGATCGTTTTCCGCTCTTACGGCATCTTCGATTGTCGGGGAATACTTTGCTTTTGTACTCCCCTCTATCATGAATTCCTTGTTGACTTTCCTGACGTTTCTCTTTCTTCCGGTCAGGTCCTGAAACTGATGGACTACCGGGAGGAATGGGCTTTGTATTCCTCTTTGAGCTTTTTGAGTTGTTCTACTACCTGCTCCTCGTTCAGCTCCGAGTTGGTTGTTATATCTCGTCCCTTTTCGTATACCTCCCTCGGTAAATACATAATCTCCGAAATCAGAACGATAGTAGAGTCTGAATATGCCTTCAGTCTTTGTCTGTATTCCTCTTCGTTCAGTCTCATACACATCTCCTCTTATTTCACTTAATTTTGTTCCGTTATGTTCATCGATCAGCAAGACACGAGTAATCACAGGCTCATCTATTGATCCTGTCATATAAGCGATTTTGTTGGTAACACGATCGCCTATTTCTATCATATACTCGCCTGATTTGGTTCGAGGAAAATAATTTTTCGTTACTGCCTCTGCAAACAGTGATCGCAAACGGGCGTTTTCGGTAGGACTCAGCACATTGTTTTCCCGCGCCCAACCAAAATCATTATATTGTTTTTCTGCATCAATGTCAAACCCGTTTTCGTCAAGCCTAAATTCCGCCTCTGCGGCGAGGGAGACGTTTAATCCTCTGTTATCTGCATTTTCTCCAGAAATTCCGCTTTGGTTATCTTGGGATTCTCTTGAATCAGGTTGTAACTCTGTTCCAGATTCTCGTCGCATATTGCGTCGCCAATCGCTACCCACTTCGTCCCCAATTCTCGAAGATATTTCATCACTAACGAACCTTTTTGATACTGCGTCATTGTTGGTACTCCTTATAAATTCGGCTCTTAATCTTGCGTCTGAGATTTTGATTTTTCTTCGGATCCCGAAGGTAGTGCTACCGTTTTCTCGACCGGAGTCCACCATATAAACATAGTCTCCGTATTCGATAGCAATTTCGTCCGCTACGCCGTCTTCATTATTGTAAATTTTTTTAAGTTGGGTTTTGATGTGTCGCACAACTTCGTTTCCTACTTTTCCGTAAGGAATGTATTGCGCGACTTCTTTTTTATTATACCTTCCGGACTTGCTTTTGTCAAGCCTAAATTGCGCCTCTGCGGCGGTTGCGGGTGCGGTGGCGTGTTTGCCCGCCGTGGGCGTTCTCGTCTCTCCTGCGAGGTAATTTGCCAGCCTGCGGCGGCCTTCCGTGCCGCTCGCGAAGTGTCCAAGCTCGTGGGAGTATCGCTCCGCCCATTTTCCGCTCGTCAGATCCTCCTTGGTGATGAAGAAGGTGTTCCCTCTGCGGAACGCCTGCACGTCGGGACGGTTGGACTCAATGATCGCGAGATTGAGATCCGTGCCGGCACGCTCACCGTTCGCCTTGATGCGCTGTGCGATCGTGGCAAAGGTCTGCCGCTCCTCGGCGGTCAGATCTCCCTCGTAGAGACGGATCTCGGTACCGTCGGTCAGCTCATGCTGCTCGTTGTACGACTCTATCGCCGCACGCGTGTCCTCGCCGATCTGCGACAGCTCAAAGACGTTCGCCGTAGTGTTGGTCGCCTTGCCGCTCTCAATCTGCTCGGAGAGTGCATCCATAAAGTCGGATTTGACCGCTCCGTCGGTCTCGATAAACTCATGCAGGATCGGTGCCGCCGCAAATGCACGCTCACGTTGCGCCTCGGTCATCTTGGACATCTTATGAGAGATACGCTCGACCGCCTCGCGCTCCTGTGTGCGGATGCGCGTTTCCAACTTATTCACCTGCTCCTGTGTTGCTCTGCCCGAGCGTTTGAGTGCCTGATCCGCTTTCTCACGGTCAAGGATGACCTGCACCTCCTCGGCAACGGCGTTGTACTTGCCGCCGCCCTTGTCGCGGTTCTTCAAATTGTTGATGCCGCTATGAAGCGAGCCCATGAGAACACCCGTGGCACCGCCGACAGCGAAGGTCTTGGGGAGACTCTTCAAGACCTCTCCCCAATTCTCGCCCGCGTCCTTTCCAAAGTAGTCCTCACGCGCGGTTCCGATATCAAATCCACCCTTGATGCCGGGCTGGATGACGTCGGTGAGCGCCTCCTCCAAGCCCTCCGAGCCGAAGGTGTACATTGCCTTGCCGATACTCTTGCGCCAGAAATCATCCTTGCCGTGCTTGATGAGGAATTTGCCAAGCACCGATTCGGACAGCTCCGAGGATCCGCCCGCCATAATACCGCCGAGCTTCTCGGTCGCCGCCTCCACGGTACCCATCGCGGTACCGTAGCCCAGTGCCTGCATGCCCGAGGCACCCTCGTTGAAAGCCTCCTCCGCGGACTGACCGCCCGCCTGCACGCCCATCATAATTGCAGGAACAGCCGCACCCACACCGGGGATAAGCGATACACCGACGGCGGGGAGCATACCGCCAAAGCCCTCGGCAACACTGCGGACCATGCTGTCCTCATCGAGGTAGCTCTTGTCGATCAGCTCGTTACCCCATTGCGTATCAAACAGATTCACCTTCCCCGTGCCGCTGCCTTGGTTGTCGTCGCGCCCAAAAAGGTCAGAGGTAAAATCGTAGGATGTAAAATCGGAGACGCCCTTTTCCACGTCGTCTGCGCCGAACAGATCTGCCGCGCCTCCAATGAGGGTCGCGCCCGCATCCACGATGCCCTCCACGCCCTTGATCGCGCCATAGCCGATGCCCGAAAGCACGTCACCAATGGTCGCGCCTACGCGTTCCAGCCAATGATCGTCGTCCTCCTCCTGCACAGGCGTTGCCTTCGGCGCAGCGGCGGATGCCGAAAATGCTTGTTGCTGTTGCGCTTGCAGCTTGTTATTTTGCGCGATCTGATACGCTCTTGCACGCCGCTCCTGCGCTGTTAGATTGTATGCCATTACAGTGCCTCCTTAATTGTATTTAAATTGCTACAAAGTCATTTAACCAATTAGGATTAGATGGAACAGGTTCTTCAGCAGGCTTTCCAACCCCAAACAGCTTTCCCTCCGCAGCCTTTTGCCTATAGAGCGCAGGATCTACCTGTTTAAGAGCCTCTGTCAGCAAAATTTTGCTCTCCGCGCTCACCAAACCGGACCAGATCGCATCCGTGTATCGCTTCCAACGCTCATGCACGTCGGCGCAACCGTCAAAGAAGCCTGCACCGCTGGTTTTGATCAGGTCGTTATATTGGGTTGCGATTTCCTTCTTTACTTCAAGGGATACAGAACTGTTCGCTTCAAGAGCATCCATATCAAAGGCGCTCCCCTGTGCTTTGAATTGACTCCGATATTGATTGTCGACATTTACGTCATCGACGTTCTCACCCTCCAAACGTCTGTTCTCAATATTGCTCTTAACAACGGCTGCACCGTACTCCTTCAGACGCGTCTTGGTAGCTTCGTCAAACCCTGTGAGGCTGTCAATGTATTCATTCATCACATCGTAGTCGATCGTACCGAGCAGTCCGATTTTCTCCTTTGCATCATCGAAAAGCTTCTCCTCGCGCGACTCGTAATCCGTCCGATACTTATCAAAGATCTTTGTCACGTCGTCTGTGGCGCCTGTTTCCAGATCGGTCATATCGTTGCCGTAGGCGGTCGCCAAATCGGTAAGACCGCTCTGATATTCATTATCGAGCGCGGTTTTGTTCTTGGCATAATCTGCATTGATGTTGCCGCGGTTGTTGGCGTAGGTCGAGTATGCGGAGAGAAGCGTGCTCTCCGAAACACCCGAGCCCGAAAGCCCCCGTGCCTTGATCTGCTCGGGGAGATACTTTTGCATCAGCTCATGCGTGAAGCTCGCCTCACGCAGAGAGCGATCGCGGTCTGCCTCGAGCGTCGCCGTATTGGTGCCGTAAAGACGATTCAGCTCGGATACCGACGAGTCGTATTGGCTTTTGCGGTTGTTTTTTGCCGTGTAGGAATTATAGAGACTCTGTCCGATCGCCCAATCGGCGTCGTTCATTTCCGCGCCGCGCTGAAAACCCTTTTTCGGATCATATGTAGCGCCGTTATAGTTCGCCTTATACCAATCCTCAAAGCTGTTGCCTCGGTATTTTACAGAAAATTCACTCATTTGTGCTTTCACTCCTTTCCCCATGCGGGGTGATATCGTTTTCAAACATTTCCAATGTGTCGATCTTCTTGATGATGCGCGAGCGATACTCGTCGGTCACGTAGATCTGCGCCTGCTGGAGCTTCACCACACCCATGATCAGAAAGATACCGACCTGCAGCACCATCCAAATGAGGTTTGCCCAGGAGAAGTTCTGGATCATCGACACGCCGTAGTATCCAAAGAGCAAGGCGGTCGCCAGCTTGGTTGCAACGTCCTGCCATAGCGTGCTCTTCTCGTACTCCATCTTGGATCTGCCCATGTAGTAGGGGTCGTCCGCGTCGCCGCCGTCGCTGATGAGGAGCGATGCCGTGAGGCGCGTGAGCTTCATGGTCATGGCGCGACGGTAGTGATGATACTGCCAATGATCGTGCCACCGCTCGCGGAGATTCGCGTAGCTTGCCTTGAAGGGATAGGGCTTGGCGATCCCGTCCGCATCAAAGAATTGATCGTAGCGCATACCGTGTGCGGCAAGATAGCGGCGGCGAATGCGCAGGAGCGCCTCGTCGTTCTTGCGCTCGCACCAATCGTCCAGCTCGCTCATGTGCGGCGCGAGTCGCTCCACGATATCCCCATGGATCCGACTTGTCGCGCGCACCCGCTCGTCGCGGTCGCCCATCATCATGCCCTGTCCGTCAAAGATACGGTTGATCAGAATACCGAGGAGAAAGACCACCATGCCGTCCGCCAGGATCTGCAAGGGCGATTTCCCGCTCTCCTCGATCGAGATAAACGCGGTAGCGATGTACGAAAGCGATACAAACGCAACGGCAAAGAAGCCGAGGTTTGTCCGCAGAAAGTCTTTTATTTTGCTGTTCATATTACTCCTTTTCCGTTTGCGCAAAGCGCAACATCGTTTTTTTAAACTCTGCCGCTCCCATAGTATTTTTTAATGACCTCCTCTACCTGCGCCGCAGTGATGGTCGCCGTAGCATTCGCGGTCTTGCCGACGAGGAGCTGCTCCTTCGTTTTCTTGATCGCACGGCAGAGCAGGATCTCGTCCGCTGCCATTCCCGCAAGCGCATAGGTGAGGATCAGCCTCATGTCGGGCATGATCGGCTCAACAAGATACACGATTCCCAAAAGGATCCCAACGCACCAGAGCCGCCCGGGGAGCTTGAGCTTCCCCAGCACCGCAAGCAGGATCAAGGCCGCGATCAGAATGCCTCCAAAGGTCAGCTTCACGGTCGCATCGGGCGTTTTGGTGTACTTGCTCCATTTGAGGACAAGCAGGACGACAAGCGGCGCAACGTTGCACAGAAAGCTCCCCACGTAGAGAAGCACGAGCTTAAGCTTGATTTTCCAAATCTTCATCTTCTTCACCCACCTTTGCGATCGCGCGTGCATAGCCGTTCTGCACCAGCTCCCGCGTATTGCCAAAGCCGATGCGCTCGATCCGCTCAATGTTGCCGAGCTTCCGCTCCATGCGTGCGAGTCCTTCGGTCATGCACTTCTCCATTGTGGAAAGTCGTTCGCCGTATGCATTGAGCCGCTCGTCGTATTTCTGCTTGCTCTTGACGGTCGCATTCACGTCCTCGGATGCCTTGTCAAAGCGCAGGCCGGATTCCTTGATTTTTTTAATCAAGGGCAAAAATGTAAAATAAAGCGTGACAGCAGCGGTACCTGCGGTCACCGCCGCAGGCATCAGCTCCTCCTCGAGGTACGCCTCCCAAGCGATCTCTCCTACCGTCAGATAGTAGACCCCTACCGCGGCGGCAACGCCCAGGGCAAACATCAAAAGGCATAGCAAAAAGGTTTTAAATTTCTTCATGGTTTTCTTCCTCCGTTTCGGTTTTAGCGTTGGGATCCGGAACCTCTGTCCAGATCCTGCCGTGAAATTCGTCCACGCTGATGCGCGTTTCCGTACCGTCGGTCAAGAGCATCCCCTTGTCGGCAATATAGCGGATTCCCTTGGTGTAACCTCTCTTGGGCTTTTCGGTGTCAATAGTAATTCCACCATCGTCCCGGCGATATCTGTAAATCTCAATGGTTTTCATCAGAATCCTCCCTTGTAATCGTAAATAATCGTGCCCGTGCTCCCCCACGGCGCACCGGGAACTGCTCCTTCGGAGAATCGACAATAGAGATCGGGACTGCCACCAGAAAAGCAACCTGCACCAATTTCCGTAATAGTGGAAGGGAGATATACAGGGCAATACCATTCATTCAATCCACTCAAGATCTTGGTAACCCCCTCGGGAATCACAACGCCTTCCACACTGAGCCAATAAGCAAAGCCGACAATTTCCTTCACGGGCAGACCGTTGTACTCGTGCGGTACGAGGATCAGTCCCGTATCATCGGGCGGCGGTGTGTATCCTGTAATGATATAATAACTTCCATCACTGCTCAATTGATATTCCAAATTGGTGTTGTAGTAGGTAAAGGTACCCGCATTTTCATTGATTCCCCATGGATACCCCGCACGCTCACCCTCAAACCATTCGCAAATAACCTCGTTAGGAGAACTTATATCAAATGCGTTCGATGAGAACATATCGTCTCCGGGAGCGATATACTGCACGGTGTTTTTGAATGTCACTTTATTCGGACTGAACTCAAGGAATGCTCCGCCCCCAATACTCGGAGAGTAAACAACAACGTCTTGTATTCTCTGATTCCCCTCAAAGACGTTCCACAAGGTCGAAATCGACTCGGGAATGATGATTTTGGTCATATTCGGCGCAGAATCAAACGAAAACGCACAATAGGCAATATTGGTTACAGGCAAGCCCTTGTATCTGGTCGGGATTCTGACCGTTCTATCGGTACATTCCCCAATGCCCGTGACAATATAATATGTGCCATCGTCACTCAATTCGTATGCCAAGCCTTCCGATCCGTCAAGCGGCTCCTCCGTATCGTTAAACCAATACCAGGTGTAAGCCGACTTGTCCGTCGGTGCCTCGAGCGCGATTGCGTGACCGACGTACTGCTGCCCCGCGCTCCACTCCTCGGTGAAGTCTGAGCCGTCTGCGGAGGCGGAAAAGCGCGTGAAAATATGAAGATCCTTGATCGACACGTTCTCAACGAGGTCAAGCCCCAATGCGCGCTTGAGTGCCGCAGCGGTAATGTCCGCGCGCAGATCCAGCCCTGCAATCGTCCTCTCCTCGCCAACCAGCCCGCGCACGATCTCCGAGATCGGCACGGAAAGCTCGTTCCCGTTGTCAAGGATCAGCACGAGATTGCCGTCTTGGTATTGCGCATGGGTCACGAGGCTCTCGATCGGAAGGTCGATCACATGCGCAGCACCGAGGAGCTGCCCCGAGGGAGCCTCGAGCTGCAGCGTGATCTTGTAGGTCTCCTCGTCGTAAGACACGCGAAGATCGTAGGCACTGTCACTCGTCTTGGAATAATGGAGGAGATTCTCCACGTCGTTTTTGATGTAGCCCACATCGTTTTCAAATGCGGAAAGTGCTTTCGGCAGCGCATCGATCTTTTGAATGAGTACCGCCTTGGCTGCATCAAGAGCCGCCTGCTGTGCGGTCGATACGGGCTTGTCCATGTCGGAGGTGTTGTTTACGTTCCCAAGCCCGACGTCGCTCTTGGAAACCGTGACGTTCCCCGTCAGCGCGTGTCCGTTTACCGTGGTGGTCCTGTTGACCTTTGCGAGGTTGATCTCGTTTGTAATACGGTTGATCTCGTCGATCACCGCGAGGATCGGCTCGTAGAGAGCCTTGCGAATCGCTTCTACGCTCCAGCCCGAAGCACTCGGATGATTCGGGAGGATCGCCGCGGATCTCCGTCTGATCGCATCCTTCGTCTCGCTCGAGACGGGATTGATTTTTGAAATATCAGCCATCATTTCACTCCTTTGCTTGTTTTTGTAATTTTGTAGGTCGCGGTCACGGCATCGATCCTGCACGGCTCCGCGCCCTCCGAGCGGAAGAGGAATTGGATATAGTTAAAGTGCCGCTCGTGCACTCTTCTCGTGTCGCTCTTTGCAAAATCGCCCTCCAGGGTAAAGCGCGAAAAATCAAAATCGGCAAGATCAAACGTGCCTCCTCCGCGCACGTCTCCAAAGCCCTCTCCCCGCCTCGTGCGATAGCCAACCGAAAGATCATGCCCCTGCGCGGTCACGGTCATTTTGATGAGCGATTTGAGCCTTGTCTGCGTTCCCAGGTCAAAGATCGGGGTCCGCCACTCGGCTGTGACGGGGGTGTACTTATCCTGCCGCAAATAGTAATACGTAGGAACACCGACCGTCTCGGAGGAATAGAACACCAGAGGCTCACCTTCGGGATCCAAGCTCACGCGGAGAATCCCATCGTCCGTAATATCAACGACGTACAACGGCGTTCCCGCTTCAAAATAGTCGATTAAGAAGACCGTCCAACCGTCAGTCGGCTGTTCCATCACATCGGGCTCTGTGATCGCAAGCGTGATCGTACAAGCAGCGTAGTCCACAGCCACGATCCTACCATAGGTACAGTGCATTTGGCTTGGATCACCAAGATCAAGCCACTCCACACCAACCTCCATTCCAACAGCGTAGGAATGGAGCTTTTCCGCAGGAATCGTGATCACTCGATCCTTCATCCGAACAGCGTCATCATAGTTCTCGGAGTCTTGCAGCAAACGGTAAAAGCACTTGAATTCTCCGGCGTTCTCAACGTTGATCAAGCGAATCTGATCTCCTCGCGTAAAGGACATGGAGGTATCATAGGTCAGCCCCTCCGCGCAAATGGACACAGCCCCCTGCCCTGTTTTTTGGTACGTCATGTCCGAAAAAGTACCTTCCTCAAAGGTACAGATCATTCCGTCCTCGGTTCCAAAAGCGAGCTTGCCGTCGAGCACCGTCCAGCAGGTCGCGGGAATATTGTCCCAGATCCACCAATCGTAGTGATATGCCCCGCTGCGGCTGTCGTTTGCCACGTACTTGTAGCGCGCATCGGCAACAAAACAGAGTCCATCCACGGCGAGATAGTAACGGTCCTTATAGACGGTCGCAACCGCATTGGAAAGATCGTGCCGCAAAAGCTCCTCGCGGATCGGATAGGAGCGCTCAAAGGTGTTGCGCTCCACGGTCGAGACGTTCTCAACGAGCGAGATGCCGAACACACCGTTCTCCGAAAGGATGAGCTGCTCCCCCGCAAGGTTCGCGGTGCCGAACGGATGCAGAGAGCTTTCGCCGATGTAGCCGTTCTTCACAGGGAAAGAGGTAACCACGTTGACGAGGTTGCCGTCATCGTTGTAAAGCTCCTGATAGTTGCTCGTCACGTAGAACACACTGTGCTCGAGCGCGCTCTTCTTCTTCATCACGGCAAGCGTACCGTCCGACATGCGGATCATATCGGTGATCGGATTGTCCGAGGATCCAACCGTGATGTAGTTCGTGTCGGGAAAATAGGTAAAATCATCCGCCGCCGAATAATAGATGCGGTTGGGCAGCTTGTCACTCCCCCCCAGGAACAGACGGTCGCTGTTTCCGTTCGTTCCAAACGTCGCGCCAAGCGTCATGGAGTTGATCAATTCAATTCCAGAGTAGGTTGTACTATCATCGAGCGTAACCTTTGGAGTATCAACGTAAAAAAGCACGGTTATATTTGAATATTCAGATATCGAAGGACTCATATCAATGCTCAAGCCTGCATCAGAACCCAAGTAGAGCTTTTTTCCAGAGGTATCATACCTTCCGGCATCTAAAACCACCTCATCTCCATTGATAGAGACACAACGAAGCATTTCCCCTGCTTTTCCCTCTATTCTGTAGGTGCCCGCGGCAACCTCTATTGTAATATACAAATTTGTTCCCGCTTTGGGTTCTGCATCCAAAACGTACTCCGGCTGATTTCCAAATCCAATCAATTTATTTTTTCGCCACCCCGTGAACAGATTGACATCATCAAGGTGTTTTCGACTGTCTCCGGAATCTCCAACGGAACCATTAGAGATATTTACCGTCGTAGTTGGAATGTACGCCAGCACGTTGTCGGGGTCGGAATAATCCTCAAAGCTCATCAAAGTTTTTTTTGATGTTTCAGGATCGATTCCCCACATCAGATACTCACCCGATCCAATGTGAAAAAACCTGTCTCGGTTGTAGAATCCCATACCCCTTCTGTACCATTTCTTTTTGAGACGATTGATCGTGGCGTGTTCAAACAACTTGGGCGAATCCATGTCAAATGTATAAAAGTACGATGTGTCGTGAAACAAGAGATCCTCTTTCCCATCGTCTCCAATGACCGGATACATTCCCAAGATTTCTAGATTGGAAAAAGCAAGCCGCTCCTCCCACCCCGGTCTTTTGGTGAGTCTGCCGTTCTCGAGCATGAAATTGCGCATATAGGTCGCGCGCTCGGCGGAGACCTCGTGAGGTGAGGAGGAGAGATCTGCGCCTCGGAAGCTTTGGAGCCGCAGCTCACGCCGCTCTCTCTGCGCGACGTTCGTGTTCGCTCTCATCAGTCCACCTCCATAGAGTAGATCGAGCGCACCGAGGTCTGATGTCCCGCCGTGTCCGCGCCGCGTGCCAGCTCGTTCATTGCCGCCTCAAACCAATTGCGCGCCTCTGCTGCTTCTCCGGGCTCGTCATCGCGGTAGAGGTCGCCCTTGATATAGAGCGGAATATGCACCGCGATATTCTCGGGGATCTCGAGCTCGGTGTTGTTGTCGGTACCGAGCGTGATGCGCGGGATCTGCGGCTTGTAAAGGATCTTATAGTGCTCATAGGAAGCCAACCGCGGCAGGACGAGCACCGTTTCCTCGCGCTGATAGGAGCAGGAGGGATCATATCCGCCGTACTCGCTCTCGCGCACAACGCGGTCGAGCTTGCCGAACTGCGGGATCCTTCCAAGATCAAAACGCCAATGCAAGCCGCTCTCCACGCCCTCATTCAGATCGGGCGCGTAGCAACGGCTCGGCAGGATCCGCTTCTCCTCGATCGCGGCAAAGCAGCGGTTGATCGCACCGGGCATATTGGCAAGATAGATGCGATATTCCTCATCGAGCATAAGCTCCTCCAGGATATCCGCGTGAAATTCGGTCTCTTCGCTGACGAACATCAGCTTGAGCGCCTCGATTTTGATGTCTCCAAGTTTCATAAAAAACATCTCCTTTTTCAAAAAGGCACCTACCCACATGCGGGCAGGCGCCTTCGTTTTTTTGATTTTATACCATTGCGCAAACGCCAACGGAGAGCGCAGCCGCCGCAACAACGACGATCTTGCCCTTGTTCTCGCCCGTCACGTTCTTAAAGCGTCCGCTCTCGAGCTTGACGAGGGAGATGCCCTTGGGAACGGTAAGGACGGAATCGTTCACGCCCTGGATGCCGTTGCCCGCCTTGACGGTGAGCGTGGTAGCGGCACTGCCGGCATTGTTGATGACCAGGATCATCTTTTGATCATTCTCGCTCCACTCGATTGCGGTGGGCGTAGAAGCGGTCAGCGCGGAGAGTGCAGGGGTTGCAACACGGTTTCTCATGGTTACTTCGATCATGTTCTCATACCTCCTTATGCGTACTTGACGTTGATGTTGATGATCTCTTTGGGACGAACGACCTTGGCGTCATACAGGATATATCCGCGAACCTCATCCGCAAACGAATCCTTCGCTCTCTGCGCCTCGGTGAAGGTTTCGGGCTGTGCAAACGCGATTGCACGCTGGGTACGGATCATCATGTTATCCACCGTGCCGTTGTCGGTCTTATGTACAGAGTTGGATCTCTTGACGATTACGTTGCCGTACATGCCGACCTTGCCGTTCTTCAGCTCACCGGAATTATCGGTATCGAGTACGGTGTATGCGCGCTTGAAGAGCGTGTAGAAACGAGGAGAAACCGTTACGACAATCTTGGCGTTATCATTGACGTCGTTCTCGTAGAGTCGCTGAATTGCAAGATCCAGAATGTCGAGAACGTAGACGCCCGTGGCATCGTTTCTGTCCGCAACGACCTTCACGGGAGCATCGCCGTAGAGCCTGGTAACACTTTCATCCACCGCAAAGGAAGCCACGTACGTATCCACAGAGCATGCAAGCGCCTCACTGGTCTCTGCTTCGAGCGCACCCTTCAACCCCTCAACGGCCTGTCTCTTATCGATATCATCAACCGTGTAACGGAAATAATCCATCTGGTTGATATACATGATGACCGAGGTATCCTCGACAACCTCCGCATCGTTGAGCCTGCCGCGTGCATTCTTGGCAATTTTATGAATGGTGGGCTTGCCAACACCCAAGATCGTGACCGATTCACCCAGTTTTTTTACACTGCCCTCGTAAGTACGGTTGCAGTCCTCTACAAAGACACAATGTCTCTGGAGATCTCTGTTAATCCCCTCATTCCAGAGTGCGGGGATAAAATTTGCATAAGACATATTTTAAAAATCCTCCTGTTTTGATAGGTTGCGGAGCGATGCCCCGCTTATTTCCATTTTTTCATGCTTGCCATGATCTTGTCGTAGTTTTTGTGAATCTCCTCCCGCGACATTGCCCTGACCTGCTCCCTTGTAAAGAAGACGTTTTCGGCACTGCCCGCACCGGTGAGAGATCCGGGAGAGGCTTTGGCGTTGGCAAGTGTCTGCGCCGCCCTCTCACGTGCCCGCTTCTCGTGCTCCGCGCCGTATCCTTGATACGACTCATACAGCTCGGAAAGCGGTCTTTTGCCGAGCTTACCCTCAACGAACAACGCAAAATGCTCGTCACGTATCAGCTCCTCAAAATTGACGTCGGGATGCGCCTTGATAAACGCCTCACGGTCGTTTTGGAACCACTCCCGATCCTCCTCCGCTTTCTGCTCCTGCGCTCGGCGGTCGCGTTCGCGGTTCTTGTGGTATTCCGAGAAGTCACCGACGGGATCCCCGCCTCGCTTCTCGATCTCGCGCATTGCAAGGAACTCCTCCACGTCGTCAGAATCCTTCATGGGCTTCTCCGTGTAGGGGTTGATTCCCTTCAATGCTTCAATGGTAGCCTGCACACGCGCCTCACGGATCGCCTTCTGCTGCTCCGCCTCGCGACGTCTCTGTGCATTTTCAGAGCTTTTCACGTCCTTCTGCGTCGGCTTGTCCCCTTCTGCGGCTGGTGCCTGCGCATGCGCCCCCGCGTCGGTGCCCGACTCAAAGTCGGTATCGTTGATCTGCTCTTGGTTCTGTGTGGCGGTACCCGCGTCCGTACCGACCTCCGTGTCCTCCACGGTTGTTTGCGCGGTCTGATTTTCGATCTCCATAGATCCTCCTTGGATTTTTCCGCGTTGCCTGCGTAAATTTTGGATTTTTCCGCGTTGCCTGCGTAGATTTTGGATTTTTCCGCGTTGCCTGCGTAAATTTTGGATTTTTCCGCGTTGCCTGCGTAAATTTTATATAACAACAGGCGGTGCCTGTACGTTACCTTCCTTTTGGGCAAGTGCCATTGCCAGATGCGTCGCATCCGACTCGGTCTGACGGTTGCGCTGATTTGCCTGCGAGATCCGCGTCCTTGCCTCGGTGTAGAGCTGGGCGAGGTAGGTACGAAGCTGCTTGTTCTCATTGATCAAGGGAATGATGCGCGCATTCGTCGCCTCCATCTCCTTGTTCGCCTGCATTGCCGACTCCAGCTGCTGTGTGAGCTGCTCGACCTGCTGTGTGAGCTGTGCGAGCTGCCCCTGCTCGTCCTCCTCAATTCCCTTGAGAAGCTCGGATTTGTTGGAAAGCGCGTCATCCGGATAGGCGTTGATGTAGGTTTTGAGCGAGATCTGTCCCTTGGCAAGAAGCAGATCCAGCACGTTGATGTCGCCCGCAACGCTCGATTTGGTCCCGCGCACGATCTCAACGACCACCTCAAAGTCCACGTCGGTGTATTCCGAGCTGTTAAAGATGCCCGTTGCCTCCACCTCGCGCTTCATCGGAAGCCCGTCGCCTCCAATAATAGGCGCGCCCATATCGTCCGTACGGATCTCCTCGGTCTTGTAGGTGTATTCCTTGCCGACGTAAAAGAGCTTGAAGAACTGCGCCAGGACCTTGCCCTGCTTCTCCTTGACGAGATGGAAGGCGGTGATCAGATCCTCAATGGGCTGCTGCGCCTGCGATTGGAGCTGTGCGATTGCCGCTCCCGACATATTCGCGCCAAGGACCTCTCCGCTCATGACCTCGTTCGCGCCCGACATGGCACGCGTGAGCTGAACCATGGTATCAATGAGCTGCAGGGGCTGGGATTGGATCGGCTGCTCGGTCATCTTCTTGATACCGTTTCCGGTACCGGTATGATCGGTGAGGACCTGCCCCGGCTCGTCGGTGATCACCTGTCCCAGGAGCGCGTTGGGGAGTGCGATGTACTTGCCCCACGCGATCTGCTGCACGTTGAGCAGGAACATGCCCAGCGTTTGATTGACCGCCTTTTGGTTGGGGATGAGCCCCTCAACCTCTCCAATACCGTAGATCGAGCCCTCTCGCGGCTCGTAGTTGCCCACAACAATGGGATAGAGAGGCGCACGAACCCGCCCGGGGATCAGACTCTCATGCTCGCCACTGTCGGGAAGCGAGTTGTTGGGCGCATCCTCCAGCTCTGCACGTGCCGCCTCCACGTCGGGAGCCAACGGCCGAGCCTCGTTGATGATGACACTCTTGGTCGCCTTCTCAAAGTAGACCTCACCGTTTCGGCGGAAGTAACGAGTCAGAACGGTAACGAGCTTATTGCCCTCCTGCTCCTTGGTGCCGTATTTGTCGTCGCTCTCGTCCGAGACGATCATATCCTTGTCCACACTCTTGTCGCACTTAGCGCGCACGCTTTCCACGTCCTCGCGAGATGCAATGAGGATCCATTTCTGTTTCTGCTCGTCCCGTTCTCTCGGATTGGCAAAGAAGATGGACAAGGGATCAATGATCTCGCCGCGCAAGGCGCCTTCTCGGTAGGCATTTCTGCCGCGCGCCTCGCTGTCCCAATAGTAGTGGTAGATGTAGGTGCCCTTATTGACACCGTCACCCACAGCCGCACGGTCAAGCGACTCCTGGCCGTATTCCTTCTGGATATACGCGGCAAAATCGTTGAATTTTTCCACGTTGCGGCGCGGATCCTCGCCTTGATACTTGATCCGCGTGGGCTTGGAGAGGATCGCGCTCTTCTTGTTGCGGCAGATCATCTTGATCATGTTGATCACGGGGCGCGGCATGTTGGCGGTCAGCTTGGTCGACTTCGCCCACTGCTTGCCCTCAAAAAATCTGACAAACTGCGGCAGATTCCGAGAGAGCCCGCAGGTCGCCTGGTAAGCAAGACCGTTCTCGTAGTCCTCCCAGAGCGTTGTTTTCTCCTGCTCTTGTACAGTATCAGACATCCGCGCCCTCCTTTCCGTTGAACCACTCGTTCACGATCTGCGCCTGCGTGGGACGGTCGGGATCGACCGTCCCACGCAGGGCATGGATCTCCGCTTCAAGCCTTGCAAGCTTCTTCTCCGCGCAATCAACACGCGCCCGCAGGCGGTTCTGCCAAAGCTTTTTGATATAATTCATGTCTCTCTCCTTTGCAAATGTTACTTCATGGAGTTTTCAGGGTTGGTGGCCCCTGAAAACTGTGCGGGAGCGCCTGTCGGATCGCTCTCGTACAGAAAAAATCTGTCCTAAATCCTCTTTTGGTAAAGTTTTTGGGGTGTGGACCTTTTTTCAAAAAGGTCCACGAAAAACCGCGTCCCCGCGCCCCTCAAAAATCATCCCATGACATATATTCCGCGGCGCCGGTGCTGCGTTGCAAGAAGTGCCCGGTGCCAAAATTGCGCTCGATAAAGTCATCGTCGCTCTGCCCCGCCTCGATCCACGTGTGCGTGTGTGACTTGGATACAAAGTGCCCGATCGCCAACGCCATCACAAGGTCGTCGTGCGCGCCGTCGATCGCCTCCTGCCGTCCGTTGTCCTTCTTGACAAAGGTCAGCATCTCACGGAGCGTCTCGCGATCACACTCGATCAAAGGATCGTCGCGCATCAGCTCCACAAGATCCGCAATAATGATCGGCTTGGTAGAGGAATTCGTCAAGAAGCCGTATTCCATCTCGGGGCGATCCGCCATGCCGTGCACCGTCTTACGTAAGAACAGGTTCGGATAGCGATATTTCTGCTGCAGAACGCGCATTGGCTGGCGTGAATAGTTGATCTCGATGCCGATCATCGCCTCGCGATAGTACATACCGAGACAGTAGATCTGCTCGGCATAAAGGTCCTCGTCTATTCGTTGACGGCGGAGCGTTGCAACCGTGTGACCGTCGAGGTTGCAGATCACCTTTGCCGTAAAATAATCCTCGCCGCTGCCTGCCGTGTCGCCTCCGATCACGTAAGGCGCCTTATGCGTGATCTCGCCCCATCGGTCGCGCTTGACCCGTGGTTCCTCGTGGATCGCGATATATCCGTCGGCGGCATCTTGCCACTGAATATCGCGGATCTTCCACTCTACGTCCACCTGCACCCCGTCATGGTAGATCGGGAGACACTCTTTTTTGTATTCAAAATAGCCCACCTTCAGCGCGTTTTCGCGAGGCAAGGATGCCAAGCGGTTGGCAAGGATCTCCTTATCAAAGACACATTCGCCGCTCGCAACGAACGCCTCCTCGGGCGTGCAGGGAAACTCCTGGCGGATCTTCGACTTGTCAATATATCCGTGGTAGGTCTTGCAATACCACGTAATCTGCTCGCGGTCAAGTCCCAGCTCCTCAAGCACGCGGCACCGCTCGGTAAGCCAAGCATCCTTCTTCTCGAGGTATTCGTACTCGGTCGAACGATACTCCGACGTGAGCCACCAAGGATAGAACAGATTGTGGCAGGAGCCACTGTCCCAGAGGTCCTTCGCTTCGTTGAACCCGTTTGCGGTGGTCTCGTAGACCTGGATCGCGCCGTCCGTGATCGCGGGGCCGATCGCCGCCTGCAAATCCGAGAGCGAGCATTGATAGAAAGCCGCCTCGGAAAAATGCACGAAGTTGAGCGTACGCGAACGTGCAACGTGCTCGGTCGCCGTATCGATACGCCAAGAGGAATTGAGCTTGTCAAAGAAGATCTCGTTTCGGGAGTTAAATTTTTCCCGCGGTTTGAGAATGTCCGGGAGGCGCGCGTGAACAGTTCGAGCCTTATCGTTGAAGATCGCTTGCGAGTTGCTCGACTTGTCCGCGATCGTCATGCCTGCGAAGTTCTTTCGCACGATCGAGAAGGAGAGCTGGATCGCCGTGATCAGCGAGGTAAAGCCCTGCTGTCGTCCCTTCAGAATGAAATAAGGCTTGCGCGTTCCCCGCTCCTCAAGCTGTCGAAGAAAGTCCGTTTGTACTTCGTTAAAGAAGAACGGCACAGTCTCGCGCTTTTTGTCAACGATGTAGAAGCAGCACTCAATCAAGAGATACGGTCGTTCCTCGATCTCGGCACGCAGAGACGGCGTTGAGAGGATCTTCTCCGCCGAGGCGCGGATCAGCTCGCGGTCATAGTCCAGATCATGCCGCTCCGCCCAACGCTGCTTACGCTTCGCAACGATGTCGGCAACGGTGATCTGCTGTGTTTTGCTGTTCTTTGCCATCAGAGATCCTCAAATTTGCGGACCTTGATCTCGCCGCCCACGATCTCGGTCTCCTCACGGCTCGCCAACGCCTGCTTGTCGTAGAGCGTGCCGATGACCGTGGTGAGCTTGCCGATATCGTCACAACGCAGAGCCGAGAGCTTATTCAGCAATGCTCTCCGCTCGTTGGCATCCAGATCCTCCTTGGGTATGCTTTCAACGAACTCGACCAGCTTGTCGATCGCATCCTCTTGATATTCCGCTCGACAAAGCCTACGATGTACAAGCGATTGCGCCAGCTCAATATCCTCCCAGGAATTCTCAATCAGATGCCTCTTTTTCTCCGCGCGAAGCCGCGCAAAGTCATCCGCATTCGTGCTTGCATCAAGCTCCTTCTTCATATTCCGTACAGAGCTCTCCGCAATGCCAAGCTCGCGAGCAACCGCTCGACCGCTCTTTCCGATCGACAGGAGCGCGTATGCGCGTTCTCTCACGTCGTCTTCAATCTTCTTCCCTTGCGCCATACACACCCTCCTATCGTCAAAATTTCGCCCCTCTCGGGGGACGGTTACTGCGTTTTACGATACTGAACCGTCCAAGCCTCTCAACCCCCGCGCAGATACCGCTCGGAGGATAGTTTCCACCTTTTCACTTTACATTGTTGCATAAAAAAAACTATACCGGACGATACACTTTGCCCGGTATAGCTGTTTTTTAAAGATATTTTGCCAATATTTCTATGATTTTGTTCACGCGCTTCTGAATTCCTACCTCACTGTACCCAACATCACGCCCGATCTTCCAATAGGGCTTTCCGTTTATGTAGGCATCAATAATGATCGTCCGATCGAGCTGATCCAGCTTACCGATCGCGCCCATATACTTGCTCTCCAGCTCGGTGGCTCGCTTGATGGTCTCCTCAACCCCCAGCGTCTCAATCACCGCTCGGAGCCGCTCGATCTCTTCGATATGAGCCGTCAGATCTGCCTCCGAGAGATCCGTCACATCCATCGCCTGCAATACGGCAAGCCTCCGCTCATGCCGCTCGCGCACCTGCATCGCCACGTCAACACCGTGCTGGAGCCTGCGCAGCTGCCGCAGATCCTTCTTAATCTTCTTGATCTTATCGTTGTCCATCAAAGCCTCCCTTCCAAAGCATCTTCACCGTCTTGGCATCGATCGCCTTTCCCTTGCAGACCAGACAAAAGCGGACAAGGAGAGCCCCGTCACACGGGTCTCTCCCTTCGCTGTAATATAACGTCAGCCCACGCCGCTTCATGGCGTTCTTGAGCTTCTTATCACGGTTCGCATACTTCCCCACTCCCTCGACAGGCAGGTCGTGCTTGGCAAGCAGCTCCAATGCATGCTCGGTAAGCTTCTCCTGGTCCGAGGGGGAGAGACGATCGATGAAATCTATCCTTTCACTCATCTGTCCTCCCTCCGAGGCTTCCCGGGCTTGGTGCGGACGAATTGCTTCGAGCATTCAATGCATCCGGTCTTTCCTTCACGAAGATTGATGCGGCACGGCCAATCCGTGGGCGCATCCACCTCTGCAAGCTCGCGCGGACACATGACGTTAAATGCCAGCGCATCGTCGTCGAGACGTCTGATGCGGTCGCCGTAGGTCTCCTCGGGATCTTCCGGCATGGGGATCACCACGACGCCAAGCTCCAGAAGCCGCTCGGCGATCCGCTCGACCTCGCCGTCCTTCCATTCATCGTCAAGATCCCGCTCCTTAATGGGATCGCAACGGTAGAGAGCCGCGACGAGCTTGTCCTTCTGTGTGTTCTTGTCCATAATTCAGTTCTCCTTTCTCAAGATTTAAACCATACTCTGATCGCGCAGCACACGCCGATCATGGAGAGGACGCAGGACACAAGCCCCACGACCGCTCCGATCGTTGTATTCCGCTCGGCACCGACGAAGAACGTCGAGGTGACGTTCAAGGCAAGCATCATGAATCCCAAGAGAAACACCGATGCCGCCACCGCTCCAAGAACGAGTGCAAGCACGCGGCGCATCACTCCTCCCCATGACAGGGGCAAGGATAGCAGATGTTTTCCTGCTTAAGGTAAGCATCAAAGTACAGCTCGTCCTTATCGCCGTTGTAGGTCAGCTCATAGTACATCCCATCATGCAGAGGTGTAGAGGCAAGTGCCTTATTGTTCTGAAGGGTCTTGCATGACCAAACGATGTACACATCCTCCTCGGAGATCTGTGTCGCACTTCCTGCATCTTTCAAGGCTTGGTTTGCATATTTTGCAACCATCTTCTTGACGAGCTTCTCGAATTTGTTGTTTCCCATGTTCGTGTTCTCCTTATGTAAATTATTTTTTGGTGTCTGCTTGAAGTCGCCATCCGGCATTATAGATGGCGGTGGCGAGAATATTTGCGCTGACGTCGCGCAAGGGTGTGCCGCTAATGATCAGCTGCGCGAGAGCCGCGATCTGTTCCTTCGCATTCATCGCCGCCGATCCTCCGTTTTTACCTCCGCAACGATGATATCACGATAGGCGCAGACGTGCGACACGAATGCGCAAGCCCACGGCGCGTCCCGCGGGATCTCCCGGACGAGCCCGTAGTGGAGAACATTCCGATCGACGGGCAGATCCGCTCCCATCACGATGATCTTCTCCTCCTTGTCCATCCGACAGGTTAATTGTGAGAGTTTCATGGTTACTCCTTTCCGTCCATAACCGCTCCGCAGTTTGGACAATAATTAAAATCGTCGTTGTTGCTGTAGTAGATGAATTTGCATTTCGGCGCGGAGCAAATCTTCTCGTTGCCGCGCTTGATCCAATGCGCATGGACCAATGGGCGAACGTCTGCAGGCGGCAGGTCGTCGATCGCACTCGTGCATTCTTCTATCAGCGCACAATATTCTGGTGGTTTTCCTTTGGTCTTTGCGACAAGAACATCATAGGCGGCATCTATGTCGATGTAGTATCGCGCCATATCACTCGCCCTCCTCTTTGATAACCAAAAGCCCCTTACAGATATCAAGCAGCTCCTTGTCGTTCCGCTCAATAGCAAGATTAGCGATGTCCTTCATGTAAGATGTCAAGAGTTCAAGACCAAGGCTGATTCCAAACGCATTTTCCTTCACCGTCTGTGCGATCTCGTCCTCGGTCTTATCCTCTGTGATCAGCACCTCAACGATCTCGCGCATTAGATTGTTGTAATCGAGTTTCATTTTCATCGAGCCCATATCACTCACCACCTTTCTCGGCTTCTTCGCCATAATCATCAACTATACCAAAATCGCAGTTATCAAACGCCACGCTTATTTCGTGTAAAAAGTTTTCGCTTTCACGGCATAGACAAATAGCAACGAGTTGACCGTGATTGTCACGCACAACGTCATAAAACTTGCAATCCATACACATACAACCAGCCCTCACCCCTCACCGCCTTTCAATGCAGGAATAAATTGAAAACACCACGCTTCATCGTGAATAAGAGTTATATTGCCGTCCTCGTTAATGGCTAATACTCCAAGAAATTTTGGCTTTATGGTCGTTTTGCTCCCTCTTTGAAGACCAAAATCTTCACCATAATCTACCATTTCAAGAGCCACCGCATTTAATACTCTTTGGTTGTATATAACTCTATAATTGCTCATATCAATCATTATCACCACCGCCTTTCATCTTCGCAATAGCTTGTTCGGCTTCCTGTTTAGTTAGGAATACCGTTTCGCCTAAATAATAATCATATTTTTTATTGAAACTGTGTATATCGCTTGTGCAGATCACTATGCCTGTTTTATCAACTTCAAAATACCAATCTGTGGTCTTGTAAATACGAGGTGTTAGGTTTGGCTTATCTGCGTAAGGGCTATTATAGAGGAAATACAATGTAGTCCCCACCTTGCACGGCAACTCTATGACATTCTCGCTCTGCTTGCGGTAGCTTGCGTTGTAAAGGGCTTCTGCAAACATTGCACTGAATTCATCTCCTGTGAAATGAAAATCTCCAAAGCCTAAACCATCCAATGTTGATTTGATAGCTTTCGCCATTTCCTCAATCTGCTCTTTGCTCATTGTTTGCCTCCTTAACTCGTCACAACATCATTGCAAAGCGCATCGTTTGCGCTCGGCGCAACATCGTTGCCGCTTGCGGCATTCTTCCCCGTCTCCACCTCCCATGAATGGATCATCGACTTGAAGAAGTCGTCGGGGTAACCGCTCGCGGGAAAGATCTCGCGCATCTTTCGGTCAAGCTCCTCGAGCTGCGTGCCGGCACGGACCATGTTCTGATGCCGACGGAACAGCTGACGGTAGTTCCCGAGGTATGCGTAGAGCTCCTCCTCGGTCATGCCGCGCGAGTCGTGAAGAACGGCGCAGGACATCTTGAGAAAGATATCAAGCATGACGTTCATGTTCTGTTCGAGCTGGCGGTCGTATGCCTCCGCCACACGCTTCTGCGAGGAGGGCGACAGCTGCTCCAAGTCGCGTCGTAAATAGCATTTCATTGATTTCTCCTCCATTCTGCCACTTGCCTTGCCTCCTCCTCGGAGTAAAAGACCGTCACACCGATCTGATCAATCGGGATCGCCTCATTCACGTCTTCCCGGGGAGGCTCAAATGAGCTGAAATAAATATGGCGCACGCCAACGTCTGTGACGTGGATCTCACAAAATCCGCGTTCGCCTTCAAAAACATCAAAATCCTTGTACTCTTCGGGAACATACCAAAGCACGTCCCCGATCTTGCACGGTGGCTTGAGGACGAAGGCAGCACAGAACCGCTCGACACCTTCCGTATACGTTGCATCGTCCTCAATGTATTCTCCTATGTGGCGACCGCTGTCGCACACAACAAAATGCCCGCAATCTTTACAGGTCAAATATATCACTCCTTCGCTATTCAAGTTCCATTGCTACACATAGCTACGCCTTTGCTGTTCTTTGCACCGCTGTTCACCGCAGTTCCGCTCCATGCCTTTGCACCTCAATGCCATCATTGCAGCGCCGCGCCATTCCGTTGCAGATCATATCCGCGCTACTCCTATGCTTTCCCCGACTTTACTTTGCCTATCTATGCCATGCCATCGCAATTCAAATCAATGCATCACTATGCCCTTGCCTCTCGTGTCTGTTCATAGCCTCGCTTTTCCGTGGCGATTCACGTCGGTGCCGTCCTGCGCCGTTCCATTGCAAAGCATATCTTTTCCGGGCATTGCTCCGCCACCGCGCCGCAACGGATCGCCTTGCCAATGCTCGGCTCTGCTTTGCCACTCGTGGCTACGCCTTCGCAGTCCATTGTATCGCGGATCAACGCCGTAACATCGCAAATGGTTGCATTACCATGCCGTCGCGGTTATTCCGTGATCTCCTCCCAGGTAAATCGCCCCTTGCCACTGTTGCGCCACTGCCCAATGCCGGAGAATCGACCGTAGTCCAACCATTCGCGCACGAGCTTTTCATAGTCGTCCGAGAAGAGGATAATATCAAAAGCGACGGTCGCCCCCGCGGGTATCTCCTCGGAGATCGCCAAGGATACACGCTCTCCCTGCGGTGTCGATGCGCGGAGAGGTCTCTGGCACTCTCCGATCGTACCGACGTTCTCAAAGGGGATCTCTCGCGGCTCCGGGAAGATCAGCTTGTCGATCTCCTTCTTGAATGCCTTGATCTTGGAGCTTTCTGTCTTCGGGACCTTACGCAGGCCGCCGCAGGTGTCCTTGAAGAAGCCCTTGATCTGGTAATCGTACAGGAACGGTACGCCCTCTGCGTTTCGCGGGAAGACCGTCATTGCCTTGTCAGCGACCGCATCCGCTCCGAGGGCTTTGACCTCATCCTCAACGGTAGCGGCATCGGGAGACTTGCTTCCAACGTAGTCGCGGTAGATATCTGTGTTTGCAGGGCTCGTGCCCAGGACACCTTCGATAAACGTCAATTTGACTTTCAGTGTTTTCATGATGTACTATCCTTTCAAATTTTTTTCAGAACGGAAGTTGTTCTTCCCAATAAGGCTCTGCGCAGATCTCGATCGCCGCAGGCACAG
>JAFTJB010000040.1 GCA_017456625.1 Clostridia bacterium | reverse complement strand
TAATGCGATCGTGTGGCAATGCCGCCGCACCTCTCTGTATTGCGATGAACTGAAGCGGCAGGGCTACTCGGACGAGATCCGCGCGCGTACGGGGCTTTTGATCGATTCCTATTTCTCCGCCACCAAGCTCAAGTGGATCCTTGACAACGTCGAGGGCGCACGCGCGCGTGCGGAGCGTGGGGAATTGCTCTTTGGAACGATCGATACCTGGCTCCTCTACCGCCTCACGGGCGGCGAGGTGCACGCGACCGACCCCTCCAACGCCTCCCGCACGATGCTGTTTAATATTCACACCATGCAATGGGACGACGAGCTTTTGCGGATGTTTGATATTCCGCGCGCGATGATGCCCGAGGTGCGCCCCTCGTCGGGGGTGTTCGGTTATACGCGCAAGGATCTCTTCGGTGCGGCGATCCCGATCTCGGGTATCGCGGGAGATCAGCAGGCGGCGCTCTTCGGTCAATGCTGCTTTGACGTAGGCGATGCGAAAAACACCTACGGAACGGGCGGATTTTTGCTCATGAATACGGGAGATCGCGCGATCGCATCGAAGGAGGGACTGCTGACCTCGGTCGGTTGGCAGATCGGGGATCAGACCAATTACGTTTTAGAGGGCTCGGTCTTTGTGTGCGGTGCCGTCATTCAGTGGCTTCGCGACGGTCTGGGGTTGCTCACGAAGGCATCCGAGAGCGAAAAAATGGCGCAAAAGGTCGCAGATACGGCAGGGGTGTATCTCGTCCCTGCATTTGTGGGACTTGGCGCACCGTATTGGGACTCCTATGCGCGCGGCTCGATCGTCGGTCTTACACGCGCCTCCAACCGTAACCACATCGTGCGCGCGGGGCTTGAGGCGATGGCATATCAGACGGCGGACGTTTTGCGCTTGATGCAGAGAGAATGTGAGTCTCCCATTCGTGCGCTCCGTGTGGACGGCGGTGCGTCGGCAAACAATTTCCTGTTGCAGTTCCAATCGGATATCCTCAATACCGAGCTGGTTCGTCCGAGATGCATTGAGACCACTGCACTCGGTGCTGCAAATCTCGCGGGTCTTGCGGTTGGTGTATATTCCGATCTTGAAGAGATCCGCCGCTCGTGGCAGAGCGACCGTGTTTTTGCGCCCGATATGGACGAAAAAGCGCGCGCCGAGAAGCTTGAGGGCTGGCATCGCGCGGTTGGACGCTCGCTCGGCTGGGCAGGAAACTGATAAAACAAAGAAGGATCACGAAAATGCAAAAGAGAGGATCTATCAAAAAGGAAAGGATCATTGCGGGGGCTGTTGTGGCAACGGTGCTCGCGGCGATGCTTGCCGTAATGGTGCTGGTCGGCAGACCGTTGATCGAATTTGCCTCCGAGCCCGAGCACTTTCGCGCGTGGATCGATGAAAAGGGCGCTTGGGGCCCCTTGATCTATGTGGCGATCATCTTTTTGCAGGTGAGCGTTGCCATTATACCCGGTGAGCCATTTGAGATCGCTGGTGGATATGCGTTTGGAGCGGTCAGAGGAACCGTATTTTGCCTCATTGGGGCGGTGCTGGGGAGTGCTTTGGTCTTTCTTCTTATCAAGCGCTTTGGAACACGACTCGTTGAGATCTTTTTTCCACAGAAAAAGCTTTCCGAATTGCGCTTTTTGCAAACCTCGCCGCGCCGTAGCTTCCTCTTTTTTGTGATCTTCGCGATCCCGGGGACACCAAAGGACCTTTTGTGCTATTTTGCGGGGCTGACCGACATGAAGCTTTGGGTGTGGCTGCTGATCACAACGGTCGGGCGGTTGCCCTCGATCGTTACGTCGACCATAGGCGGTGCGGCACTTGGCGAGGAGAGCTATTTGACGGCGCTTGCGGTATTCATTGCCACTGTTGCCGTCAGCTTGATCGGATTTTTGATCTACCGCTTGATCTGCAAGCGACACGAAAAAAAGCCCGTTCCGAAAGCCAACGGGCAGGGAACAGACTCATAAAACAATGGCGCACCTGCGATAAAGCAGGTGCGCCATTGCTTTAGCAAGTGATTGAATTCCTTGTTTTTATTTTTTGATCTTTGCCAAGGGATTTTGCGTCATGGCGGCTTCGATGTCGCGGTTGCCGATGTGCGTGTAGATCTGCGTGGTATTGAGCTGCTCGTGACCGAGGATATCCTTGAGGACACGAACGTCGACGTTGCCCGATTGATACATCAGGGTTGCCGCGGTGTGGCGCAGCTTGTGGACCGAATAATGCTTTGCCTCCAGCCCCGCCATGCGCAGATATTTGTAAACCATTGCTTGCACGGTCTTGACGCTCATGCGTTGCTCTAAGCGGCTGACAAAGAGGGGATTGCCCGTGAGCCTTGCGTTTTGCATCCCGCGCCGCTCGACGAGATAGGCACTCAACGCGCTTTTGCAGGCATCGTTGAGATAGACCACACGTTCCTTGCTTCCTTTACCCGTCACGCGGATCGAGCGCAGCTCGGAGTCGATGTCGTTGAGATTGATGCCGACCAGCTCGGAAACACGCATACCGCAGTTGAGAAAGAGGGTCAGAATGGCGTAATCGCGCACACGGTATTTCGATTCCTTGTCGTTTTCCACCGTGGAAAGGAGGTTGAGTGCCTCTTCAAGCGAGAGCACCTTGGGGAGGGACTTCTGCGGCTTGGGGCTGTCAATGTCGGCGGTGGGATTATTCGGCAGATAATGACGGCGGTTGACCAGATATTTGTAGAGCGCGCGGAGGGCAGAAAGCTTGCGCGCACGTGCCGACCAGCGGTTGCCGCGCTCCTGATTGGCGTAAAAAAGGAAGTCGTAGATCTGCTCGGTGCGTATTCTTCCAAGCCGTTCAAGGTCGATCTCGCGGACGTCGATCTGTGTAAATTCCTCGGAGGCGGGATCGATCCCACGCTCCTTTGCAAGCAGATAGCGGAAAAAGGTGCGCAGGTCAAAGAGGTATTCCGATACGGTTTTTTGTGAGCATCCCTGGATCGCTGACTTGTATGAAACGAATTCCTGCACGATCGGTGAGAATTCGCTCGGTGAAATACCGCTTTGCATTTTTTCGCCTCCTTTTTGTGCTTGTTACCTTTATTATACAACATATTTTGATATTTTAGTTGATAAAGTGTAAACTTTTGTCTTGCGTCATTGTTTTTTTGCGCGAGGTATTATATAATAAGGGAAATAGACATTCTAAAAACATTTGGGAGTTTTTCATGAAAAGCTTGTTTCAAAACCATTCGTACAATATGGTCAAGATGTTTTTGAACCAATTTGCGACGGCGATCTTCGGCTTTTCTCTGGCGCTAGCTGCGGGAAAAGCGGAAAATCCTACGCTGCGAAACGTCACGAGCATTTGTGCGATCCTGTTTTATTTGTTTTTGCTCTATACCATGACGTGGGAGATCGGCTTCCGTGAGCGCGTTTCGGTTCTGCACGGAAAGATCAAAAACCAACCCTACAAGGGGGCGCTCATTTCCTTGATCGCCAATCTGCCAAACCTTATTTTTGCGATCTTCATTATGCTCGGTATGCTTGTGCAAAACAGCTTTTGCGGCGCGCTCGGCGCGTTCGGTAAGACCGCTGCATTGCTTTTGGAGGGAATGTATACGGGTATTCTCGCGCATCCCGTAAACGGCACGCCACTCAATCAGTATTGGTTCATGTATTTTATCATTCTGATCCCCGCGATCCTGGTTTGCGGCATTGCATATTTTCTCGGACTTAAGGACATCAAGTTTACCGCGCTCTTTAACCAAGAGTATCCCGAATCCGACCGTGAGCCCAAGCAGAAAAAGTGAGAAGGTGTGATGATCGACCATTTTATTTATGATTTTGACGGCACGCTCTCGGATTCCTATCCCGTTTTTTGGAGGATATTTGAGGAGTTGCGCGCGCGCCACGGAGGAGTGCCGAACTGCTCCGACGATGCGCTTCGCCGCAGGATCAAGAACGCTGTAATTGAAGGCTATCGCGCAATTGAATGGGCGGACGGCTTGACGAAAGAGCAGTTCATGCAGGAATTCAAGGCGCTTCAGGAGAAGCATTTTGCGGATTTTGAGACCTATCCCCACACCGAGGAGCTTCTTCGCGCGGTCGTGGAGAGCGGCAAGCGAAACTACATTTACACGCATAGCGGTAAGGTGGTTCATAAGATCATGGAGAACATGGGGATCGCGCAGTATTTCACGTTTGTGCTGGATGCCTCGCAGGGGTTCCCGAGCAAGCCGGCGCCCGATGCGCTCCTGCATCTGATCGAGCGATATCACCTTGATCCCAAGACCTGTGTGATGGTCGGTGACCGTCCCATTGACGTGCAGGCGGGGGAAAAAGCGGGAATGCAGAGCTGCTTCTTTGATCCCGACGGCTTTTATCCCAACACGCCCGCGACCTATCACGTCGATACACTCGCGGATATTATGAAATTGATCTGATACGGTAGGCTCGCCCGTGAGGGGGAGCCTATTGTCAAAAAGGAGGATTACTATGACGGCAAAGCGTACACTTTTGATTGGCGGTATCGACATTTCCGCATATTCCATCGTTTACGGCGCGCCTTCGGTCAGCCGTGGCGTTGGTTCTCTTACGGGAAAGACCGTAGCGGAGGATATCGGCGACATTTTGCTCGGTGAGAACACGGCATATGATTTTGACCGTCAGAGTGCCGCGCGATTTGCCGCATTGGTTCGTTCCTTCTGCGGTGTGGAGCTTCCGCTCGTGTGCGAGTGTGAAGCGAGTACGGGGAAAAAGGTCCTTGTCGGACGTGCATGCGGAGATTTGGAGCTTTCTCCTACCGCCTACGTTTGTGAGCACAAAGGTAACGAATATCGGATCATGGGCGGCTCGTTTGGTGCGACGTGGCACGCGATGGATGCAATTGAAAAATATTTTGCAGAGTCGAATACGGAAACTGTCGATCTTGCCGATGCGGGCGTGATTTCGGGTACGTATCCGCTTCGCCGTGTGGCGTGCCTTGGGGACAGCATCACGCGCGGCTCGCAGGCATTGCCAGACGGAAACGGCTTCGGTGCACCCGACGGACGTGCGGCAAGCTACGGACCTTTGGCAACGTCGCATTATTTCGAGCAATATTTGAGCTATCCCGCAAATCTCGCCCGTGCGCTTTGGAAGGAGTATCTCGTTTTCAATTTCGGTCAGGGAAATGCCACTATGCGTTACTTTGAGGATTGGAAGCAGTTCTATTATCACGGAACAGGAAAATTCGCTTCCTGTCTTGCCATGTCCGATCGCGAGGATTTTGCTTTTGATGCGGTGATCGTGATGCTCGGAACGAACGACTCGGGCAGAGCGGGAGGCGCAAAGCTTTGGGGAGATACGGAAAAGTCGGATTACACCCGTGAGGCGGAGGCGCTTATGCAAAGGATTCTTGCAGGCTCTCCCAAGGCGCGGTTTGCACTCATGAACGTTCCGCACCGTTGCAACAGCCATAAGGTCAGCGAGAGCGATGACATCGTCCGTGCCGTACAAAAGAAAACGGTGGAAACGCTTGCCGACAAGGGATACGATATTTGCCTTTACGATATGTATGCCTATTCCTGCGATCACATGGGTGTGGGACACGGTACGACGCTCGAGGAGGAGCTTGTGGCGCACGCGGATTACTACAACATTCGCACCGATACGGGAAAGCCCGATACCACGCACCCCAATTTCCGCGGATATTATACCATCTCGCGCGGTGTGCGAGAGCTGCTTGCACACCTTTTGGAGGATGCACCGAAGCCGACGTATCTGGTATAAAACAAGGGAGACACCTCTCATTTGGGGTGTCTCCTTTCTTTTTTGGATGGTGTGAGCCGTCTCATGATCATGATGAAATAAACGGTTAGGAGGAAGGTCAGCGCATCGGCAATGGGCTGTGCGTATCGAAAATAGGTGGGGAAGAGCAGAAGGATGGGGAAAAAGAAGATGCCCTGTCTTGCGGAGGCAAGCACGGTGGAGGATGCGGAGCGACCGACCACCTGCAAGAGCATGGTGGTTGCCGTGATTGTACCGTGGAGCACGTACACGGTGCTTTGCGCGCGGAGTGCGGCGGCACCGATCGAAACGATCTCAGGCTCCTCACGGAACAAGGAGACGAGCTGTGGCGCGAGGAGAAAGATGGGAATGCTCAAGATCAGCATGAACGCCGAGGAGAGGATGAGCGCAAAACGGTAGGATTTCCGCACGCTGTCCATGTCCCTCGCGCCGTAATGATAGCCGGCGACGGGGATCATGCCTTGCCCGATGCCCGTGCAGAAGGAGAGCGCGAGGAGCGAGATGCGCGAGACGACCGTGACCGCCGCAATGGCGTGGTCGCCGTACGCGCTGACGGTGTTGTTGAGCAAGAGTGTGGCAAAGCCCGAAAAGCCGTGACGGCAGAAGGAGGGGAGACCCGTCCAAAGCAGGCGAAAGGCATCCGCACCGAAGGGATTGACGAGCTTTTTTATGGGGCTGACCTTGGAGCTTTTGCAAAAGGTGAGACCAAAGAGGAGGCAGGTTGCAAAGACGTAGCCGATCAGCAGAGCAAGCCCCGCGCCGGCGATCCCCATATCGAAAATGAACAGGAAGAGTGGCGTGAGGATCAAGTTGACAGCACCGCCCGAAACGAAGCCGACTGTAGAGAGCGCCGCGTTTCCTGCCGCTCGCAAGAGCTGGCTGATGACGAGCGAGAGGCAGATAAAGGGTGCGGCGTAAAGCAAAAAGCGCAGATAGATGCGGGATGGATCATAGATCCCTGCCGTTGCGCCGAGCAGGTCAAGGAGCGGATCAAGAAAAATGTTGCCCGCGATTGCGATCACGCTACCGATGAGGAGTGCTTGCAGGATCGCCTGTGCGGAAATTCGGTCGCATTTTTCACGGTCATTTCCGCCCAAAGCGCGGGAAAACAGGCTGCCTCCGCCCATTCCGAGCGTAAATCCGATCGCTTGGATGAGAAATTGCGCCGCAAACGCCACACCGACCGCCGCGGTTGCAGACTGTCCGAGCTTGGAAACGAAGTACGCATCGGTCAGGTTGACCGCCGAGCTTGCAAGGAGCGTCGCGGTCGCAAATGCCGAATATCGCAGGATCCGTTTGTGTATGGAGTCGTTTTTCAGAATTCTCACGGTGCGTCTCCCTTCATTTTTTCTGAATATAGTATGCACCGAAAAGTTTTTTTCATAATTTTTTGACTTTTGTAAAAAACTATTGATTTTTTGCGAAATATGGTATATAATAACATTTGAATGTTTTAACCACAGGAGGATATTATGTTAGTATCAGCAAAAGAAATGCTTACCAAAGCACATGAAGGTCATTATGCCGTAGGACAGTTCAACATTAACAACCTTGAGTGGACCAAGTCTATTCTTCTCGCGGCAGAAGAGGCGAAGTCTCCCGTCATTCTCGGTGTTTCCGAGGGCGCAGGCAAGTATATGACCGGCTACAAGACTGTTGCGGCTATGGTCAAGGCTATGATCGAGGAGCTTGGCATCACCGTTCCCGTAGCGCTCCATCTCGATCACGGCTCCTACGAGGGCTGCTACAAGTGCATCGAGGCAGGCTTTTCGTCCATCATGTTCGACGGCTCTCACTATCCCATCGCAGAGAACGTTGCAAAGACCTCCGAGCTTGTTAAGGTCTGTGCCGAGAAGGGTATGTCTCTTGAGGCAGAGGTCGGCGCGATCGGCGGTGAAGAGGACGGCGTTGTCGGCAACGGCGAGTGCGCGGATCCCAACGAGGGCAAGATGATCGCTGATCTCGGCGTTACCATGCTTGCTGCAGGTATCGGTAATATCCACGGCAAGTATCCCGCAAATTGGCCCGGTCTCTCCTTTGAGACGCTTGCGGCTGTTTCCGAGAAGGTTGGCGATATGCCTCTCGTTCTCCACGGCGGTACGGGTATTCCCGAGGAGATGATCAAGAAGGCGATCTCTCTCGGCGTATCCAAGATCAACGTCAACACCGAGTGCCAGCTCGCGTTTGCTGCCGCTACCCGTGAGTATATTGAGGCAGGCAAGGATCAGCAGGGTAAGGGCTTCGACCCCAGAAAGCTCCTCGCTCCCGGTGCGGCTGCGATCAAAGCTACCGTTATCGAGAAGATGCAGCTCTTCGGCTCTGTTGGAAAAGCTTGAGATAAGAGATAGAGTAAGATAAGAGATATTTGGAGAGGGAGGGTACTTTTAAGGAAAGTACCCTCCCTCTCCCACCCTCAAACCTTTTCCCAAACAAAATACAGAGACCGTTCTTTTTATAAGAACGGTCTCTGTATTTTGGAAAAAGCCTCTCGTCCGAGAGGCTTTTTCGTTGGATTTGATTTTGAAGATAAGGATGCTTTGGGGCAAAAGGAAGCACTTTCAACAGTTCCTTCTCCCTCAAGGTCAATTTTCGGTGTCGGAAAACAGGGAAATGAATAGAATGATAGCGAGGAGAGTTTTTTCTCCGAGTAATATGTAAAAGGAGATACAGTATGGCAGAAAACAGATTTCCCTGCAACACGTCCGGGGGAAGAGATACGGTTTGTATTGACACCAACCGTGTGCTTGATTCCTGCAGAGACCGTGATTGCTTTGAGAACGTGCGTGTCTATCTTTCGGACTACGGCACCGAGGTATTGGAGCATACGAGCGCGATCCGCACCAAGCGCGCAAAGATCGTTTCCACCTTTATCGGGATCGATCCCATTCAGTTTAACAACGGGTTTTACGCGATCACCATTCGTTTTTATGTAAAGGTATGCGTCGAGGCATGCCTTGGCGGCGGAAGATCGCAGGAGCTTGAGGGCATCGCGGTGCTCGAAAAGCGCGTGATCCTGTACGGCGGAGAGAGCAACGTCAACATCTTCAAGAGCAATGCCTGCGACAATTTCTGTGCTTGTCCCGAGCCCAACTGCGGAGAAAAAAATACCCCCACCGCAATCGTGGAGGTCGTTGATCCCGTCGTGCTCGGCACCAAGATCATGGAAAATCCCAAGGAGTGCAATTGCTGCTGTTGCTGCTGCGACGATCTGCCCGAGGCGGTCGTCACCTCGTTTGATTCGCCTCTGTGCTTTGACGAGCATGAGAGCAGAAGATTTCTTACCGTTTCGCTCGGCATCTTTTCGATCGTTCGCGTAGTACGCCCCGCACAGCTTCTTGTTGGAGCGACCGAGTGCTGCATTCCCGAAAAGGAGTGCACGCCCGTGGAGGAGGACGATCCCTGCAACGTCTTCCGTTCCATGCCGTTCCCTGTTGGCGAGTTCTGCGCGCAGTCCATTCCCACCCTCACCTCTCACGGCAATGACCGTCCCTGCCGTTGCGGGAGTTAATGGGTAATAAGAGATAATAAGAGATAATAAGCGGGGGAGGAGGGAAGCTTCTTGCAAGAAGTTTCCCTCCTCCCCCGCACCCCTACCACCCTTCAAGAACCTTAGAAGGAGGGGAAAAAGGGTTATGATTTTTTAACAAAATAGAACATCTTTGCGTATTCGTCCTCGGGATCTGCTGTGACGGTGATGCCCCGACGGAGCTCTTCGCCCGAATAGAGCTTACCCGAGCGGAGATCCTCGTAGGTTGCATTGAGGATCGCGCGCGAGATCTTAAGCTTATATGCCTTCTGCTTGGGATCTCCCACGTTCTGGAGGAAGGAGAGCAGGATGCGCGCGTTGTCCTCGCTGACGAAATAGTGCGCGTAGCAATCGGTCTCAATGGGGCTGACAAGGCGATAGAAGTCACCGCCAAGGATCAGATCCTCATAGGTGCGGTATTCCTCGATCTGCTTCTTCATTGCCGCCTTGGTCTCCTCGCTTGCGGCAAGGACGTTGAATTCATATCCCAAGGGACCGCCGAGCGCGACACGGTAGCTGTACTCCAATCTGCGCGGAATCTCGCAGGAGTTTTTGTGGTTCGCGACATGACAGCTCATGACGGAGGTCGGATAACCGAAGGTAGAGCCGTATTGGATCCTCGTACGATGATCCGCGTGCGTATTGTCGCTTGCCCAGATCTGTGTCGAATATTTCATCATGGCAAGATCGTAGCGTCCGCCGCCACCGCTGCAGTTTTCGATCATCGCATTGGGGAACTGTGCGCGGAACCAACGGAAAAGCTCGTAAACGCCGAGCATATAGCGGAAGGATGCCTCCTTCTGTCGCTCGGGCGGAAGCGCGTTGGAATAGACGTTGGACATATGGCGGTTCATATCCCACTTGAAATAGTCGATGTGAACGCCCGCAAAGGTTTTTGCATAGGTCGTTTTGAGGTAGTCGAGAACGGCGGGATTTGCCATATCGAGGACGAGCTGATGACGGGATTGCAGAGGCTCGCGCGAGGGTGCCTGAATTGCCCACTCGGGATGCGCGCGGTAAAGATCGCTGTTGGGGTTGACCATCTCGGGCTCGATCCAAATACCGAATTTCACACCCTGCGCGCGCACGTTCTCCACAAAGGAGGTGAGTCCGCGGGGGAATTTTTGTGCATTGGGAGTCCAGTCGCCAAGACCTGCGTTATCCTTGTGGCGCTCACCGAACCAGCCGTCGTCCATGACCAGCATGTCCATGCCGCATTCTTTGGCACCCTTTGCAAAGTCGATCATCAGCTTTTCGTCGATGTTGAAGTAAAATGCCTCCCAGGAGTTGAGCACGACGGGGCGTTTTTCAAAGACCTCGGGCGGGAGGATGTGCGCGCGGGTAAAGCGGTGCATATTGCGTGATGCCTCACCAAGTCCCTTGTCCGAATAGGTCATGACCGCCTCGGGGGAGGTGAATTGCTCACCGGGAGTGAGAAGCATGGAGAAATTCTCGTCGCCAAGACCCGTCATCACGCGGAGGGTACCGTTCTGATCGACCTCGATCTCGTCAAGGAAGCTTCCGCTGTAGACGAGGTTAAAGCCGTAGGCATCTCCACGTTCCTCGGTCGTTTTGCGATCTGCGACCATGATAAAGGGGTTGGAGTGATGCGAGGAGGCACCTCTGCGGGAGGCAATGCGGCGAACGCCATGCAAAATCGGCTCGCGCTGTGTTTGTCTTTCCGCGTTGTGTGCGCCGTGGAAGGAGAGAAGCTCCCAATTGGATGCAGGTAGATCGAGCGAGAGGCTCATGCATTTTTCAATTTGGAGATCGTGGTCGCCCTTGTTGATGAGCGTGAAATAACGGGAGATTACGTCGCACTCGGGGAAGAGTGTATAGTAAAGATGCAATTCGCTCTGGGTGACCTCGTCGTCAAAGATCATTTCAAGCGTCTCGGTGTGCTCATCCGCATCTCCGCAGGGAATGCCGGGAATGTCGCAACGACCCTTGAATTTCTTTGCGCGGCGGTAGGTGTAATCGGTCACGTCACAGCCTGTTTTGAGATCACGCACACGCAAAGCGGTTGCGCGGTAGTCGCCGTTTCCAAAGAACGGGAACTCCATGAAATTGTTATCGGGACAGAAGTCTCTGCCAAGCTCCTCGTAGTTGGGTGAGAAGGAGCGGTGATTGATGGTGATGGCAAGCTCGGGCTTCGGGGAGCTTTTTCCGTAATAGAGATGTACGGGAAATCTGCCATACATCATTTCCATGGCGTAGGTCGTACGTTTGGTTTTGAGAATGATCTGATTTTTGTCCCTTACGATCTGAATTGACATGATGCGGTCTCCTTTTTAAGAGTTTGTAATAAAATTTCACGGTCGGAAAAAGGAAGCCTTTCCGTGCCGATGAGCTGATAATCCTCGTGTCCCTTGCCCGCAAGGACGAGAATGTCTCCCGCTTGCACGAGCCTTACGGCGGTTTGGATCGCCTGTGCGCGGTCGGGGATGGCAAGGTAGGGGGTGTGTACAAAGGATGCGGCGATGTCCTCAATGATCGCCATGGGATCCTCACGTCCGGGGTTGTCCGAGGTCAGAATGGCAAGATCGCAAAGTGCCTCGGCGGCATCTCCCATCTCTCGGCGGCGGAGATGACTGCGCTCGCCCACCGAGCCGAAAAGACAAATGAGGTGTGTGGGCTTGTATTCACGCAGGGCAGAGAGGAGCTTGAAGAGGCTCTCTCCGTTGTGTGCGTAATCAATGACCGCGCAGGCACCGCCCACCAAGGGGATCGTCTCGGTACGTCCCGTGACGCTGACATTGGAAAGGGTCGAGGCGACCGTGGCGGTGGAGAGTCCAAAGCATTCACGCGCGACGGCAAGGACGGCGAGCGCGTTGGCGGCATTGAATTTACCAAGCAGCGGTAAGAGGATCTCGCGACCTTCGATGAAGAAGGAAACGCCGTAGCCGTTCTTTGCAAGCGTTGGCAGGACGTTTTCCGCGGCGTAATCCGCGCGCTTTCCTGCGATCGAGTAGGTTATTTTGCGCTCTGCGGCAGAGCCTCTTTTCATATCCTTGGTGTAGGGATCGTCGGCATTGAAGACCGAGATACGCGACGGATAATCGGTAAACAAGCGGTGCTTGCATTTTTTGTAATGCGCAAAGGAGGGATGCTCCGTAGGGCCGACGTGATCCGAATAGAGATTGGTAAAGACCGTTGCCTCGAATTCGATGCCGTCGGTACGGTGCTGGTAGATCGCCTGCGAGGAGACCTCCAGAGCAAGCGCGCGGATCCCGTGATCAACCATCTCACGCATGAGCGATTGGAGGGTGAGGGGATCGGGGGTGGTATTGGAGAGCGAACGAGTCAAATCGCCAAATCGCACGCCGTTGGTACCGATGTAGCCGCAGGGAATGCCTGCTGAGGTCAAGGTCTGTGAGAGGAGACTTGCGACGGTGGTTTTGCCCTTTGTACCCGTAATACCGATTACGCGGAGCTGACGGGAGGGGTTTTCGTAAAAGGCGCAGGCGAGCTTGGCAAGTGATACCCGCGTGTCGGGGACGGTATAAACGAATGCATCCGAAGGGAGTGCGATCGGCTCGGATACCACAAACGCGCGACATCCGTTTTCGTATGCCTGCATGGCAAAATCGTGTCCGTTTGCGCGTGCTCCGCGGATGCAGACGCAGAGCGTACCTGTCGTGGCAGCGCTCGGTCGGTCGGTCAGCGCCGTGATCTCGCAATCGGGAAAGATACCGCAGGGGTCGAGCGAGGAGAGTAGCTTTGAGAGTGTCATTTATACCTCCTTGCCCGATGCAAAGCCCTCGGGGAAGCCTATGGGCTCCTTGCCGCAGGCGAGGATAGTACGATAGGCAAGCACCTCGAGAGAATCTACGAATACAGCGGGGTCAAGGTGTGTTTCCTTGTTGAGCAGAGAAAGCTCGGTACAGCCGAGCACCAAGCGCTCCGCGCCTCGGTCGAGCAGGCTGTTGGCAACGCGCAAAAACGCCGCGCGGTCAACGGGCTTGTTCTGCTTGACCGCATCGTAGATGATGGACATTACGGTCTTTTGTCCGTCGGGATCGGGAGTGATGCAGGTCATGCCGTATTTTTGACAGATTTTGTCGTAGGAGCGCGAGAGAACGGTGCCGTCGGTGGCGAGGAGCCCAATGGTCTTGGCACCCGCGCGGTGCAAAAAGGCACCGGTCTCCTCAATGATGTTCAGGATCGGCAGCCGGCAGGTCTCCTTGAGACCGTCATAGAAATAATGTGCGGTGTTGCAGGGGATAACGAGCAGATCCGCGCCTGCGCTTGTGAGCCGACGGGTCTCCTCGCGCATCACGGGAAGGGGATCGTCGGTCGACTGACCCAAAATAAACGCGGTGCGGTCCGGAGTGGTGGCGCGGTTGGAGATGAGCATATCGATATGATCCGCATCACGCTCCGCACGGGTACGCGCGATGAGAAGCTCGCAGAAATAGACGGTGGACATGGGGCCGAGCCCGCCGAGAACACCGAGCAAAGTGCTTTTTTCGTTCATTTGCGCTCCTCCTTTCTGTCAGATGAACCGAACCACACGCGATCCATTTCGCCGCGGTCGGGAAGGACAAATCTCCGCTCCAGGGCATCCCGATTGTGCCAGACGAGATTGGCATAGCTCTCGGTGCAGGGGATAAGATAGAGCAGGACGTCCGCTTTATCAAGCTTCATTACAAAATCGTCTAAAACCTCGAGCATCAGACGGTCGCCCGATGCGTGCGAGAAGACGTGAAATTTCATACAGAGCGAGATGCGCAGGGGCAGGGGCACGTGATCGCAAAAGACGTGCGACACGACCCGATAGCGCTCGTAAAGCCGCCGCGCGGTCGCCACGGTCTCGGGGGAGTAGCCGAGCAGGACGGGCACGATCTCCCCCGACAGAATATCCTCGTTGATAAAATCCATATTCGGCTCCTTCCTTTTTCGTTACTTATATCTATTATATCACAGTTATGAAAAAAAGGGAATAACCTTTTTCACTTTTTTGCAAAAACTTGGGAAAGGGCTTGCAATTTTGCTCGGCTTTCTGTATAATGAAAGCAGAGTATGAAGTAAGGATTGGACAGAATGAAAAAAGAGAAGATCTATCGCGTATTTTCGCACCTTCCGGAGCTGACCACCGAGCGGCTCACGCTACGGAAAATGTCGCTCATCGACGTTGGAGATATGTACGAATACGCAAGCCGCAACGACGTGACCAAATACGTCACGTGGTATCCGCACCCCGACCGCGCGTATACCAACGAATATCTGCACTATATCGGAACACGCTATGCCGCGGGAATGTTTTACGATTGGGCGATCGTTTACGAGCCCGATTGCAAGATGGTCGGTACCTGCGGATTTACCTCCTTCAATTTTCTTGCCGACAGCGCGGAGGTGGGCTACGTGCTCAATCCCGAATATTGGGGAAAGGGAATTATGAAGGAAGCGCTTACGCGCGTGCTGAAATTCGGCTTTGAGCATCTTGGACTCAACCGCATTGAAGCGCGTTATATTGAGGAGAACGAGCGCTCGCGCCACGTCATGGAGTCGGTGGGGATGTCCTTTGAGGGCGTTTTGCGGAGTGCGATGCTGGTCAAGGGACACTACGTCAACGTCGGCGTTTGCTCGATCCTGCGCGAGGAATGGCTCAAAAAACAGGAAAAAAGTTCCGCGAAAACCGAATAAATCCGCAACAGTCGGGAAAACTCATTACAACGGGTTTTCCCGATTTTTGATACACGGAGGGTAATACAATGGCAGAAAATGCGGTAACGGGTGCTCTGCCCGATCGGCTGGCGGGTACGGAGACCGAAAAAAATCTCCATACGGCATTGAGCGGAGAGGCGCAGGCATATCTGCGGTACAAATGGTTTGAGAAAAAAGCGCACAAGGACGGCTTGATCGAGGTCGAGCGGCTCTTCTCGGCGACTGCGGCAAACGAAATGGAGCACGCGGAGATCTGGTTTAAGTATCTTGGCGGCGTCTCCTCGACCGAGCAAAATCTTGATACCGCTGCGGCAGGAGAGCAGTTTGAGTGGGAGAGCATGTACGCGGAATTTGAGAGAACGGCACGCGCTGAGGGCTTTGATACCATTGCCGATCTCTTTGCTCGCATCGCGTCGGTCGAAAAGCAGCACGAGGCAAACTACCGCGAGGCGCACACGCGGCTGAGAGATGGGAAGATGTTCCATTCCGAGAGCGAGAGCACCAAGTGGATCTGCCTCAACTGCGGCTACGTTGTTGAGGGCAAGGAGCCTCCCATGGTCTGTCCCGCCTGCTCGCATCCGCAGGGATATTTTCAAGAAAAGACCGAAAAGTAAAAAAAGAGAGGATTTTCGCCATTCGGTGAGGATCCTCTTTTTCCGTTAAATTTTTTACGTCCCTTGCTTTTATCAATTTCGACAGGTGTTGTGTGCTATGATGATAGCACCGACGGGGGTCGGAGTGAAAAAGAAAGGAGGAAATGCAAATGAAGATCAAAAAGCTACTTTGCGTGCTTTTGGCGCTCTTGCTATCGGTATGCGCGAGCTGCGCGTTCATCGGGGAGGAGGGCAGTACAACGGATAACTCGGATCAAAACGGGACCGACGCGCCCGCGACCGATGCGGAACGGCTTGCGTATTACGAAAATCTCGTCACCTCGCTCCAGGCGGAGATCCTTGCCATCAAGGCAGAGCTGCACGCCACCAAGACCGAATACGAAAATCGCATTGAGGAGATGGAGTCGGAGAAGAACGACACGGCACAACAGGCGGAGTTTACATACACCGTTTCGGGCAATAGCGTTACGGTCACTGCGTATAACGGCAAGAGCGTGAGTGTGCAGATCCCCGCGTTGATCGATGGGAAAGCGGTTACCGCGATCGGGGACAAGACCTTTTTGAACAACACGACCGTTCAGTCCGTTGTCATTCCCGAGGGTGTCAAAACGGTCGGATGGTTTGCCTTTTCGGGGTGTGTCTCTCTTGGCGCGGTCTCTTTGCCGTCCTCGGTCGAGTCGATCAGCTACGGCGCGTTCGAAAATTGCAACCGCGCGCTCACGGTCTTTTGTCCCGCAGGCTCCTATGCCGAGAGCTACGCGCGCAGCTATGGGATCGCCACCGCAAATTGAGCAAAATCACGTTTTTTTGCGCAAATAATTCCAAAAGCCCCTTTGCATAAGGGGCTTTTTGTGGTATAATAAGAAAAACGTATGAGAGAAGGGAGGTCGCCGCGATGAAATACAATTCCGAAAAGGCAGCAATTGAATTGTCGGTCACAGAGCTTTGCCGTCTGGCACTGCTGTCGGGCGATCTCGATCTCTCTCGGAGCGTGCGATTTACGCAGGAGCGTGCCGCAATGGGCGCGGAGCTGCACCGCAAGCTCCAGGCAAGTGCAGGAGCAATGTACAACGCGGAGGTCGCTTTCTCGCATACCGCGCTCTATCACGATATCTGCTTTGAGGTCAGCGGACGTGCGGACGGTGTGATCCGTGCGGGTGCGCGTGATTTTACGGTTGACGAGATCAAGACCGTGAGCGGCAGGGCATTTTCGCTCCCTCCCGCACCGATGCATGACGCGCAGGTCAAGTGCTATGCGTACTTTCTCTGCTGCGAGAAGGATCTCAAAGAGATCAAAACGCGCATGACCTACTATTGCATCGACGACGGCAAGCTCAAGCACACCCTCACGACCCATCAATTTGAGGATTTGAAACGCTTTTATTACGGTCTGCTCTCACGCGTGGAGTACCGCGCACAGATCCTCATCGAGCGAGAGAATGTTCTCATTCCCTCGGTGCAGAGCGGCAGATTTCCGTATTCCGCGCCGCGCGAGGGGCAGGATATCATGCTTGGTGAGTGCTATCGCGACATCAAGGCGGGCAAACGACTGTTCATCCAAGCGCCAACGGGAACGGGAAAGACCGTTTCCGCGCTCTATCCCGCCATTCGCGCGCTCGGTGAGGGATACTGCGATAAGATATTTTACCTGACCGCCAAGGCAAGCACGCGCCGAGAGGCATTCCGCGCCGCGGCGGATATCTACCGCGCAGGGTCGCATACACGCACCGTGGTACTCGGCTCCCGTGAGCGACTTTGCCAAAATGAGGCGGCAAAATGCGACACGGTCGGCATTTCGCGCCATTGCAATCCCGAAAGCTGTCCCTATGCGGTCGGCTTTTACGACAAGCTTGGAGCGGCTTTGTGTGAGCTGCTCGCTGCGCAAAAGGGATATACCATCTCCTGCGTGGAGGAGCTTGCGAAAAAATACGGCATCTGCCCGTATGAGCTTCAGCTCGAGCTTTCGGAATTTTGCGATACCGTGATCTGTGATTACAACTACGTTTTTGATCCGCAGATCTACCTGCACCGCTATTTTGAGGAGGCGCAGGCGGAGCGAAGCCGCTACGTCTTTCTTGTGGATGAGGCGCACAATCTCGGTGACCGCGCGTGTGATATGTATTCGGTCGTGCTGGTCAATACGCAATTCGATAACGTGATCTCTCTTTTGCCCGAGGAGGAGGAAAAAACGCGCAAGGCACTCTCTGCGGTTTCTCTGACTCTGAACGGCGTGCGCCGCCTTTGCGAGGAGACCGTGACCAAGGATGAGAACGGTGTGCCGCACGGCTACTATCTGACGCGCAACCCGATGGAGAAGCTGCTGCGCTTTGTTTGTACCGCGCGCACGGTCGTTGAGGCGAGAACGCGTACCTTACGCGGCAACGAGCCGTTTGCGGATGCGTTGTCGGTTCTTTCCTCACAGCTGAAGCGCTTCGAGGTCATCTCCGAGTATTACGACGAGCGCTTTCTCACCTTTGCGGAGCAGCACGGAGACGAGATCACGGTTCGCATGATCTGCCTCGATCCCTCGGAGATCCTCGGTCGTAGGCTTGCGCTTGCGCACGCGTCGGTGCTTTTTTCCGCAACCCTCACCCCGACCGATTATTTTGCCGATATCCTCGGCGGCGGTCGCGGAGCCGTCAAGCTCTCTCTTCCGTCTCCCTTCGATCCTGCACGCACCTGCCTTGCCGTGGTGGATAGCATCAGCACGCGGTATGAGGACAGGGAAGCGAGCTACAAAAGGATCGCGGGTGTGATCGCAGGCGCGGTGTCGGGCAAAAAGGGCAATTATATCGTTTATTTCCCGTCTTACGATTACATGGAGAAGGTCGTTTCGATCTTTACCGAGCGATACAAAACGGTGCAGACCGTGGTGCAAACGCGCGGCATGAGCTTTGCCGAAAAGGAGAAGTTTTTGGATGCGTTCGTCAATGACGGACAGCGGCGCGTGGGCTTTTGCGTGCTTGGCGGCTCCTTCTCGGAGGGTGTTGACCTCCCGGGCGACCGCTTGATCGGCACGGTTATCGTCGGTACGGGCATTCCCGGCATTTCCAACGAGCGCAACATCCTCAAGGAGTATTATGACGTCACGCGCGAAAACGGCTACGATTATGCCTATACCTATCCCGGTATGAATCGCGTTTTGCAGGCAGCGGGACGCGTGATCCGTCGCGAGGAGGATGCGGGTGTGATCGTTCTGGTGGACGACCGCTACGGAACCGATCGCTACAAGGCACTCTTTCCCGAGCATTGGCAAAACATCCAATATGCAAGAACTGCGACGGAACTTGCAGAACTTGTGGCGGATTTTTGGTCTGTAATTTCTTGATTTTGTAATTTTTGCAAGATTTTTTGAAGAAAAATGCAAAAACATATTGCAAAGCGGAAAAGAATATGGTATAATGTCAAAGTTAAAATAAAGGTATTGAATTTTCAAGGAGAAACCCGATGAATTACGCACAAATGGATCGAGAGCAGCTCAAGGCGCTTCTCGATCGTCTCAAAACCGCATATGAGATCCAGCAATCCGAAAAGCTCTCGCTCGACTTATCGCGCGGCAAGCCGGGAGCGGATCAGCTCGATCTTCTCAACGGCATGCTCGATACGCTTGATTCTAAGAGCAATTTCAAGGCGGTGAACGGATTTGATTGCCGTAACTACGGACTTGTAGACGGTATTCCCGAGGCGAAGAAGCTCTTTGCGGAGCTGCTTGACCTCGATGCGGCGGATATCTTCGTTGGCGGTAACTCCTCGCTCAATTTGATGTATGACGCAGTCGCGCGCGCAATGCTCTACGGTGTTTGCGACAGCGAGCGCCCCTGGTGCCGTGAGGAGAAGGTCAAATTTGTTTGCCCCGCGCCCGGATACGATCGCCATTTTGCAATTTGTCAGTCCCTCGGCATTGAGATGCTGACGGTGGATATGACCGCAACGGGCCCCGATATGGATGCGGTGGAGGCGTTGGTTGCCGATCCCGCCGTTAAGGGCATTTGGTGCTGTCCGAAGTATTCCAATCCCGACGGAATCACCTATTCCGACGAGACCGTTCGCCGCTTGGCGTCCATGAAGACCGCGGCACCCGATTTCCGTATCTTTTGGGATAACGCATACGTTATCCACGATCTCTATCCGGACCGCCACGACGAGCTGCTCGACATCTTTGCCGCTTGCCGAGAGGCAGGGAACGAGAACCGCGTCCTCTATTTCGCGTCGACCTCTAAGATCTCCTATCCCGGTGCGGGTGTGGCGATCCTTGCGGCATCCGAGGCGAACAGACGGCAGATGCTTCCCATCATCGGTGTGCAGACCATCGGACACGATAAGCTCAATCAGCTCCGCCACGTCCGCTATTTCGGCAATGCGGAGAACGTGCGCCGTCACATGATGAAGCTCGCAGCGCTGATCCGCCCCAAGTTCGAGATCGTGCTGGATACGCTCGAATCCGACCTTGCGGGAACGGGATGCGCGCGTTGGACGCGCCCCTTGGGTGGCTATTTTGTCAGCCTGAACGTAGAGGAAGGCTGCGCAAAGCGCACCTGGCAGCTTTGCAAGGAGGCGGGTGTGACGCTGACCGACGTTGGCGCGACCTACCCCTACAAGAAGGATCCTCACGATAGCAATATCCGCATTGCTCCCACCTTTCCCGATAAGAGAAGCCTGCAAAAGGCGATGAAGGTGCTGACCCTTTGCGTTCGTATCGCGGTCGTAGAGAAGCTTCTCGGAGAAAGAATTTAAAAATGAGCAGGCAGGCCGTTTGGTCTGCCTGTTGACGTAGAAAGGAGGATGCGTATGACACAGACGGAGCAAAATCCGTTCCCCTTCAGTGACAGCAACAAGCGCTATTATACCTACGATTATTATCTGCGCCGTCGGTTTGGCGGCAAATGTGCAAAGCTCCCCTTGGATGCGGGCTTTACCTGCCCGAATATCGATGGCAAATGCGGTCGCGGAGGGTGTATTTATTGCTCGGATCGTGGAAGCGGTGATTTTGCGGGGGACGCGCGGCACTCCATTCGCGAGCAGATCGCGGAGCAGAAGGCGGTATTCTCGAAAAAATGGGACGTGAGCCGTTGTATTGCCTATTTTCAAGCCCATACCAACACCTACGCACCCATCGAGGTCTTGAAAGCCTGCTTTGAGGAGGCGCTTGCAGAAGAGGGGATCGTGGGCTTGAATATCGCCACGCGCGCGGATTGTCTGCCCGATGACGTGGTCGATTACCTCGCACAGCTTGCCAACCGTACGGCACTTACGGTTGAATTGGGTCTGCAATCCTCAAACGACGAAACGGCGGCGCGCATCAACCGCGGTCATGATTTTACAGCCTTTTGCGCAGGCGTGGAAAAGCTTCGCCGCGCGAGCGATCGGATCGGCATCGGTGTGCATATCATTTTCGGGCTTCCCGGTGAGGACGATCAAGATATGATGCAAACGGTGCGTGACGTTGCCGCCCTTCGCCCCGATATGGTCAAGATCCATTTGCTTCACGTCCTTCGCGGTACTGCCTTGGCAAAGCTCTATGAGAGCGGTGCCTACGAGCCGCTTGACCGTGAGCGGTATATTCGGTTGGTTGCCGATGCGCTCGAGCTTCTGCCTCCCGAGACCGTGATCGGTCGCCTTACGGGGGATGGCAAGGCGGACGATCTTCTGGCTCCTCTCTGGAGTCGAAAAAAGACGACCGTCATCAACGACATTGACAAGCTCCTTTTCTCCCGTCGATCCTATCAAGGTATGAGGTTTTGATGGGGTGGGGTGTTTTGCGGGGGAGAGGGAAAACTCTTTTAGGAAGAGCTTTCCCTCTCCACCAAGCCCCCTCTCCCTTCCAGAACCTTACCGCAAAAAATAGTCGTTGCCGTTTTAGAGAAACGGCAACGACTATTTTTGTAGACAGCCCGCGTCCCCGCGGGCTTGCGACGTGGAAACAGAGTTATGGATTTTTCAGGGTTGGCGGCCCCTGAAAAATGTGCGGTAGCAATGCTGACAAGCTGCGATCATACAAAAGAGTCTGTTGAATAGACTACCGAATGGAGCACGTACAAGAACATTTGCTCAAATTCAAAAACTTTTTAAAGTTTTTGAAGGGGTTATAGGGGAAACTTTTCTCAAAAAGTTTCCCCTAATAAATTTCTTTCCCTACTACACACGCAAGGTTTCGTCGAGGGTGTCGAAGAAGGCTTTTTTGTGAGAGGGGGAGAGGATGGCGTAGGCGACGCAATTACCGAAGGTACGCACCTCCGCGTCACGGAGCTTTGGTGTTTCCTCGGGGATATAGGAGTCGTAGAAGGTACGGTTTTCTTCCAGACAGTCGTCAAGGTAATCGCGCAGGTCATCGGCGAGGTCATCGGGGTCGTCGGTATAAAAGATGCCGAATTCATCGAGGTTGTTGCCGTCGGTGGCGTAGTAGATCTCTTGAGCGGAGGCTTCCTCGGAGAGAGGAAAATAGCCGTCGAGGTAGCCGCGATCGGCTCTGACGTAATGGACGTTGGGATCGATCGAGGCGATGGCGCGGTCGGCAACGTCATAGATCGGGATATCGGTGGTATACTTCGGTGCGCAGGCGCTCAGGGCGAGAAGCGTGAGCGTGAGGCAGAGTGTGAGTGCTTTTTTCATGTTTGATTCCTCCATTGATCGGGAGAGATGGGGAGCGGCATGGGGGTGTGATAGGCATGCGTGCGGAGATAGCGCAGGATCTGCGTGTAGGCATTGGCGTTGAGGTGGATTCCGTCTCCTGCGGAGAAGGCGGGATCGAGAGAACCGTCGGCGGCGCGCAGGACAGAGGCAGTGTCCGCGATCTTGACCCCCGTATTTGCGGCGGCGAGAGTGGGGAGGCAGGAATTGAGGTCGCAGATCATTTGGTTGATCTCCTTCGCAGACTGCGAAAAATGCCATTTTGATCCGTCGGTCGGTGCGCTGACAGGGTAGACCGTTTGCAGGATGATAGCGGTCGAGGGAGATGCGGATTGCACGGCGTCGATGAGCTTTTGGTAGCTTTGCAGGTACGTGTCATGATTTTTAGAGAAGCCGACAATGCCGTTGAGACCAAAGGAGAGAACGAGATAGGCAGGGCGTGCTTTGGCGATCAGCTCTGTGAGGGGCATATCCTTTCCGCATTTCGGATCACGGACGGTCTGTGATCCGATCTTTGGAGAGAGGAGGCAGGTGCCGCTTGCGTTTGCAAAGACTTGATCGGTCTCCTTTCCGCCCGATAGCACGCCGCGGTTCGCGAGATGTGCCGTGGTGGATTCACCGAAAAAAACGAGCAGATTTTGATATTCCATCCCCGCGTCCGGCGTTTCGGCAAGGTAGACGTCGTTTTCGGGGGAAAGAGAAAGGACGGTGCTGCCTCCAAAGAGACAGACCGTCCAAGCTGTAAGGATCGCGATCAGCGATCGGATCGTTCGTTTCATAGTCGAGTCCTTTCTTTTTGAGGGATCAAACAGAAAGGCGCATCAGTCCTCCATAAGCTTTCTGTAACGGCTTCTGACGAGAAGCGCGACAAGAAAGATCAGCCAATAAAGCACGGAGAAGAGGACCAGCATCAAAAATCCTGCCATCGGTGTTGCGGATGAGTCGGCGGGGAGCCAAAGGAAGAGGAATACACCGAGCACGGTGAGCAGATAATGCGAGAGATAACGGCTCCAGCGCGGCATTTTTTTTGTGCGAAGAAGCTGTGTGCCGATCGAGATGACCAGTCCGCAGGGAAGCATGAGCAGGAAGGAGGACTCGCGCACGAGCGTGCGGTCTGTATCGTTGCCCATTGCAAGCGAGATAAAAAGGAAAAGCACGGAGATGACGGTATAATAAATGCATCCGTCGGTCAGCCACTGTTTCAAAATACGAAGCGTTTTCATAAAAAAGCCTTTCTGTCGGTAGATAGGATATACTAAATGTACCACATTATTCGTCATTTTTCAAGGCTGTTTTTGGAAAATAAAAAAAATTTACAAACTCGCGCTTGCATGTGCGGTCATAGCGGTGCGGTTTGCTCGCTGAGAAAACAAAAATGTATAAAAAAGCAAAAATATTCATTTTGGGTGTTGACTTTGTAAGGAAATCGCAGTATAATTATATGGTATGGAATTTTGTTGCACCCCAAGCGGGCGCGTAAAATGAAACAAGTTTATTCATTTGCCGATGGCAAGAAAGGTTTTTGGGACTTTTATGGCATCTATGACGAGAAAAGAAGCAAGAGAAGAGGCGTTTCGCCTGCTGTTTGAAACGGAATTCCGCGCGGATACCGCGGCGGACGAGATCTATGCGCTATCGACCGACAACCGAGAGGTAGAGGAGAACGCATACATCCGTACCGTCTATTTTGGCGTGCGTGAGCATCTTGAGGAGATCGACGCGATCCTGATGCGCCACTCCAAGGGCTGGAAGACCGAGCGTATTACGCCCGTTTCCCGCTGTGCGATCCGTCTGTGCATCTACGAGATGCTTTACATGGAGGATATTCCCGTGGCGGTCTCGCTCAACGAGGCGATCGAGCTGGTCAAGAAGTTTGACGATGCAAAGGTGCGCGCGTTTGTAAACGGCGTGCTCAACGGTGTCAAGGACGAGCTTGAGGCAAGCCGAAAGCAATGACAAAACGAATCGTCGTTGGCTTTGATACCAGCAATTATACCACCTCGGCGGCAGTCTGCACCGAGGAGGGGGAGATCATTGCCAATCTCAAGCGTCCGCTTCCCGTGTCGGAGGGGGCATGCGGCTTGCGCCAGAGCGACGCCGTTTTCGCGCATATCAAAAATCTTCCGTCTCTGTGTCGGGAGCTGGAGGAATATACGCGCGGAGCGGATGTGATCGCGGTCGGCGTGTCCGCTCGCCCGAGGCAGGCGGAGGACTCCTATATGCCGTGCTTCCTTTCGGGAATTGCGGCGGCAAATTCCTTTGCGGCGGCGTGCGGTGCGAAAATTTATGAGTTTTCCCATCAAGACGGTCATATCCGTGCGGCGGTCTATTCGTCGGGGGCGGAGGAGCGACTTCTGCAAGCACCCTTTGCCGCGTTTCACGTTTCGGGCGGGACGACGGAGATCTTGCGCGTGGAGCCGCGTGAGGTCGGCTTTTCGGTCGAGCTTGTCGGCGAGACGGAGGACCTCAACGTCGGTCAGCTCGTCGACCGTACCGGCGTGATGATGGGACTTGCATTTCCGTGCGGACGGGAGATGGAGGCACTTGCCGCCGAGTGGTCGGGGGCGCTTCCGCAGGTCAAGACCTGTGTGCGAAATTGCAATTGCAATCTTTCGGGTCTGCAAAATCTCGCGCAAAAATATTGGAATACCTGCCACGATGCGCGCGCAGTGAGTGCCTCCGTTTTTGCTTCCGTGGCAAAAACTTTACAAAAGATGACCGCACAGCTCGATCTTCGATATGGAAAAACGCCGAGCGTTTATGCGGGTGGGGTCATGAGCAAGCGCTATCTGCAATCGGTGCTCGGTCGGCGTGCCGACACCTATTTTGCCGAGCCGATGTTTTCCGCTGACAACGCGGCGGGCATTGCGCTCCTTGCGGCAGACGCGATGAGAAAAAACTGATTTTTTAAGAAGGGAGTCCCGATATGAACCGAGAAAAAGGACCGTTGTCGGTAACACAGCTCAACGAATATCTGAAGATGCTGATGGACGGCGACCGCGTTCTGTCGGATCTGTTCGTGCGGGGCGAGATCTCCAATCTCACCGTGGCGCGCTCGGGACATATCTATTTTACCCTCAAGGATGAGATGGGGCAGCTCCGTGCGGTCATGTTCCGTACCTACGCGGACAGACTGCGCATCCGACTGTCGGACGGAATGAGGGTCATTGTTCACGGACACGTTTCTCTTTACGGTCCCACGGGGCAGTATCAGCTCTACGCGGACGAGCTTCAACCCGACGGCATCGGCACGCTTGCCATGCAGTTTGAGCAGCTCAAAAGAAAGCTGCAAGCGGAGGGTCTGTTCGATCCCGAACGCAAGCGCCCCATTCCACCAATGCCCACGCGCGTGGGGATCATCACCTCTCCGACGGGGGCGGCGATCCACGATATGATCCGAGTTTCGGGCAGACGCTTTCCGTGCGCGGAGCTTATTTTGTATCCCTCGCTTGTGCAGGGAGCCGAGGCGGCAGAGCAGCTTGCATCGGGAATCATCTTTTTTGAAATGACGAAAATGGTCGACGTGATCATCATCGGGCGCGGAGGAGGCTCTGCGGAGGACCTTTGGGCGTTCAATGACGAGATGCTCGCAAGGACCATTGCCGATTGCACCGTCCCCGTGATCTCGGCGGTCGGTCATGAGAGCGATTTTACCATTTGCGATTTTGTTGCGGATCTGCGCGCCCCCACGCCCTCTGCGGCGGCGGAGCTTGCGCTTCCGGACGGCGAGGCACTCCTCGGTTGGCTTTACGAGAGTCGCGAGCGCTTGCAGACGGCAATGACCAAAAAAATATCCGCAGAGCGACGGATGCTGGATGCGTTGACGCAATCTCCCGCGCTTCTCCACCCCGAGCGACTCACCGAGCCCTATCGCATGGTGCTCAATCTTGCGGAGGAAAATCTCGATCGCGCGGCGGAAAACGCTGCCACGGCGCGGCGCGAGATGCTTTTGCACCAATGCGCGCGCTTAGAGGCGCTCAATCCTCTGTCCGTTCTCGCGCGCGGTTATGCGGTCGTGGAACGTGACGGAGAAACACTCACGCGTGCCGCATCGGTCGCGGTGGGGGATCAGATCAGTGTTCGGTTTGCCGATGGCGATATTCATGCCGTGGCAACAACGGGAAAGGAATCGGTTTGAACTATGGCACAGAAAAAAATGACGTTTGAAGGCTCGATGACACGTCTTGAGGAGGTCATTCGCCTGCTTGAAAGCGGCAATGCGCCCTTGGACGAGTCGCTCAAGCTTTATGAGGAGGGCATTGCGCTGGTGCGTGCCTGCACAGAGCGTTTGGATGGCGCGGAGCAGAAGATCAAAATGCTCCAAATGCAGGGTGACGGACAGGTCGCATTGACCGATTTTTCGGATTCCGAGGGAGGAAGATGACATGACGGGAGAGGCTTTGGAGCTGTTGATGCACCGTGATGCCACGGTCGTGGAGCGTGCTTTGCACGGATATTACGAGGAGGACGACGACATCCGCGCCCTGCTCGATGCGGAGCGGTATAGCCTGTTTGCGGGCGGCAAGCGTATTCGTCCCATGCTGACGCTGGAATTTTGTAAGATGTTTGGCGGAGATGAGGCGGCGGCGTTGCCCTTTGCCTGCGCGGTGGAAATGATCCACACCTATTCGCTCATTCACGACGATCTGCCGTGCATGGACGATGATGATATGCGCCGCGGAAAGCCCACGAACCACAAGGTCTTTGGAGAGGCGATCGCGCTGTTGGCGGGAGATGCGCTTCTCACGGGCGCGTTTGAGGCGGCGGCGACCAACCGTGCCGCGGGAGCTGAGTGCTCTGCGCGCGCAGTCGCGTATCTTGCGGGCTGAGCGGGGCGCTACGGGATGATCGGCGGTCAGGTCATGGATCTC
>JAFTJB010000039.1 GCA_017456625.1 Clostridia bacterium | reverse complement strand
CTTCGATGCTTCGCATCTTGCGCTTTCGCTCCATTCGTCCCTCATTGCGCGAAAGTTCGACTCGGTCAGAATTTCTTCCCTCGCTCAGGATGACGCACTATCCTTACCATTGTGGTAATTGTTCGCACCGTACTTTATAGCCGCCCCTGTGTAAGGGGAGGTGGCATTTTCGCAAGAAAATGACGGAGGGGTTGTATTCGCAGATAAAAAATTTAATTGCCCCTACGAGGCATGTATACTATGCCATCGTGGTATCTGTTCGTACCGCACAAAAGGCGACTAATCGGTGCGGCACGTCGTCGCCGACTGTTGGAATATGCGAAAAGGGCGACCGCACGGTCGCCCTTGGAATGTTGGATTTTGTCGCGACTTATCGCCGCCGCTTTTGTGGCTTTTTGCCGCGCTTTTGCCCGAGATACGCGCCCGCGACCGACAGGCATAGAAAGCCCGCGTAGAGTGCCGCCGATATGAGCGCGGAGTAGCCCGAGGAGAGCGATTTGAAAAAGAGGGATGCGAGGATCATGACCGCGCAGACCGCCGCGCCGTTGCAGAGTCCGCACAAAAGAGCACCGTGTCCCTGCATACGGATGGATACGATCCCGCCGATGAAGGCGGTCATGGCGGATGCGGTAAGCCCCAACGGCAGGATCAATTGATTGGGGTCATTGAAAAAATACGCGCATAGCGATGCCATGACGAGAAGTGCGATGCCCACGCCGAGCGTGATCAGCATGCTTTTGAGGAGTATCGAGGGAGAGAAAACCTGCGCGTCCTCCGTGCGGCGCGCGGTCGCTTTTTTCGGGTGCCGTTTTTTTGGAATGGGTCGGTTCATAAACAAAAAGCCTCCGTGTTGAATTTGCCGTTACAAGCATATTCACACGAAGGCTTTTTTAGACCAAAAAATCAGTCCTCTGCGTCTTCCGCCTTGACGTCAACGCGGCTGACAGCGGTCTTGAGAATGCGGATCTTGGTGCGGTCATGCGCACTCTCGATCACACAGGTCTCCTCCTTGATGCTGACGATCTTACCGATGATACCGCCGATGGTGGTGATCTCGTCGCCTACGGTCAGATTGTTGCGCATCTCGTTCTGTGCCTTTTCCTGCTTCTTCTGGGGACGGATCATGAAGAAGTAGAATACGACGAAGATGACAACGATCATACCGATGGAAAGCAAATTTTCCATGATTGATTCCTCCGTTTTTTAAAATATTCCTAAACATTATACCGCATCCTTTGTGAATATGCAAGGGGCAATTTGTAAATATTTTTCCAAAAACGCGCGAGGAGAGTGTTTTTTTGAAAAAATAAGAAAAAAAGGTCGCCCCCGTTGCATTTTTTCGCCTTTTGTGATATACTATATCTATTAACGGCAAAGGAAGTCGAAAACAATGAAGCAAGCATATCTGGAATGTGGAAAGATCATCAATACGCACGGCTTTCGCGGCGCGGTCAAGCTCGAGAACCGAACCGACTCGCCCGAGGTGCTGGCGGGACTTTCGCGCGTGTGGTTTCGCGAGAAGGACGGCAGCTACCGTCCCTGCCGCGTTTTGCATGCGTCGGTACAAAAGCAGTTTGTCATCGCGACCCTTGAGGGGATTTCCGACGAGGAGAGCGCGAACCGTCTGCGCGAAACGCTGATCTATGCGGCGCGCGAGGACATTCCCGTGGAGGAGGGGAGCCACTTTATCGTGGATCTGATCGGTCTGCCTGTCAAAGATGCGGACACGGGTGCGCTTCTGGGCGAGGTGAAGGACATCGACACGCGCGGCGTGCGAGATCTTTACATCGTCAAAAACGAGCGGGGCGAGTTCATGGTTCCCGCGGTCGAGGCGTTCATCGTTCGCATCGATCCCGACGACGCGGTTTATATGCGCCCCATTGCGGGTCTGCTCGACGGAGGTGCGGAGAACGTATGATGCGATTTGATATTATGACGCTTTTTCCGCAGCTTGTGGACACGGTGCTCGCAGAGAGCGTGATCGGCAGAGCGCAGAAGAGCGGCGCGATCACGGTCAGAACGCACAACATTCGCGACTATACGGAGGACAAGCACCGCCGTGTGGACGATACACCCTACGGAGGCGGCAAGGGAATGCTGATGATGGCACCGCCCATCTACAATTGCTATGAGGCGATCTTAAGGCTTCAGAGCGAGGAGGGCTATGCGCCGCGCGCGAGACGAGTGATCTATCTTTCCCCCACGGGCAAGGTGCTAAACCAAGCGCGTGCAGCCGAGCTGGCGAGAGATTATGACAATCTCATTCTGCTCTGCGGACATTACGAGGGCGTGGATCGCCGCATCGTGGATGAGATCGTGGATGAGGAGATCTCCATCGGAGACTTTGTCCTGACGGGTGGAGAGATCCCCGCCTGTATCCTTACCGATTGCGTGGCGCGTCTGTGCGAGGGCGTTTTGTCGGATGCGGAGTGCTACGAAAAGGAGAGCATCTCCTCGGGACTGCTCGAATATCCGCAATACACAAGACCCTATGAATTTCACGGCGTGAAGGTGCCCGACGTGCTTATTTCGGGACATCACGCGAACATCGACCGTTGGCGCGACGAGCAAGCCGTGGAAATGACCAAAAATCTCCGTCCCGACCTTCTCGAGGGTGAGGAATAAGCAAATAAAGATCCTTACATATCACTTTGGTATGGGAGGATCTTTTTTGATGCGGAAATTGAGAATACGGGAGGGGAGCGGCGGCTATTGGGCGCGCGGAATGGCAAAAAGTCGGATCAGGTCCTCGCTTCGCGCATATTCCTCCTTGGAGGCACGGTTTGAAAGGGGCGCATTTGGAGGAGGCAGAGGCGCGGCGGGAAGATCGCTTGTCCGCCGCCTATGCTTGCGGACAAGAGATAGGAGTCGGATCCTTGGTGCGCTTCACACGCTTGGGCGCTTCCTGTTGCGTGGGAGTTTGCGCTCGTGGGGAAGCTTTTTTCTGCTGTCGTCGGTCTTTTGCTTGCTTGGGAGCATCGCCGTCGGACGCTTTTCGGTCACGGACGTCTCCTTCGTGCTATGCGTGAGCGTTGGAGCATCGTCGGTGCTGCTTTTCAACGTGCGGCAGTCGCTCTCACACGCGCTTGGGCGGAGCGGACTTGCGGCGTGGCTCCTCTTTTCGCTCTGTCGCTTTCCCGAGGATCATTTTATCTTCGGCGAGGAGGAGGGGGAGGACCGACCGTGGCTGACCCTCGTTGCATCCATCCTTGTCGGTGCCGTTACGGCATTCTCTCATCCGACCGTTCTTTTTCTGCTCCCTGCCGCCGTTCTTACGTTGGCACTCTGTGTCGCCGTGCCCGAGCTTGTCCTGCTCGGCATGCTCTTTATGCTCCCGTTTTTGAGCCTTTTTGCGCATACGTCCTTCATTTTAGGCTGCCTTACGGTACTTGGGGTATCGCTTTGGCTCTGCAAGCTCGCCTGTGGACACCGCGACACGCGTATGGGGCTTCTCGGCTTTTTTGTTTTGCTGTTTGCGCTGTCAATTTTGATGGGGGGCGTGTTTGGAGCGGGGGGAATTGCCTCTTTTGCGCGTGCGGCGTTGCAATTTTTGTTTCTGAGCTGCTATTTTCCCATGCGTGATCTTTTTTCCAAGCAGGCGTGGCGCGCACGCGCGCTTTTTCTCATTGCGCTCTCAGCGCTCGCAGTCTCAACGGTTGGGATCGGACAGTATGCGCTTGGACTCTCAGAGCTGAAATGGGTTGACGTGTCTCGTTTCTCGGACATTGGCGGCCGCGTGACCTCCTTTTTTGACAATCCGAACGTGCTTGCCGTCTATCTGCTATTGATCTATCCGCTTATGCTCGGTGCGGGATGTGAGAAAAAACGACCCACGGGTGGGCGCGTGCTCTATTTTTTGGCGGCGATCACCTGTGCGATCTGCCTTCTGTTGACTTGGTCACGCGGTGCGTGGCTTGGCGCGATCGCGGCAACGCTTCTGTTTTTTCTTTTTTACTCGAGGCAAAGTGCAAAGGCGCTTTTGTGGTCGGCTTTGCCCATTGCCATTTGGACGCCGCTCCTGCCGCACAGCATCGTCAATCGCTTTTCAAGCATTTGCAGTCTCGCGGAGGGCTCGATCCGCTACCGCCTTTACACATGGCAAGGAACACTGTCCATGCTGTGGGTGCATCCGTTTGGCATCGGAGTCGGCGAGGAGGCATTCGCGCGGGTCTGGCGCAGCTTTGCGGTCAGCGGCACCGAGACGGTCACGCATACGCACGATCTCCTTTTGCAGATCGCCGCAGAGCTTGGCGTTGGCGGAGTTCTCTGCTTTCTTACGGTGGTTGCACTTTTTTTCTGCCGCGTGTCGGAGCACTTGCATCGGACACGAAAAATGGGTGACCGTGCGGTCACGCTGGGTGGCTTTTGTGCGGTTGTCGGTGTTCTGATCATGGGGATCTTTGACAACGTGTGGTATCATTACGGTCTGTTTTGGCTCTTTTGGATGATCATGGCGGCAACGGAGGGAGGAAATGCGAATGAAACGGGAACGCAGAATGAATTGGTTTGATTGGATGCTGGTGGGTTTGGTCGCGCTTTTGCTTGGTGGCGTGTTTTTTGGGGTGCGGTATGCCGCAGACCGCGCGGACGGCACAGCGGGTAGAGTGACCTATATTGTCCTAATCTCGGATGCGGAGGAGATGGAGCTCGCGGTAGGTGCCACTCTGCGCTCGCAAAACGGAACGGCGGTGCTGGGCGAGGTGGTGGAGATACAGGTGCAGCCGCATCGGTATGCTGCGGTACGGGACGGTGAGATCGTGATCGCACAATCCCCCGACCGTCTCGATTATACCCTCACCGTCCGTGCCGAGGGGCGCGAAAAGGAGGGAGACGGTGTGCGTGTGGGGGATATCCGACTTGCGGCGGGGATACGGGTCAGCCTGCGCGTGGATGCACGTTTGGTAGATTTGGCGGAGATCTCTTACTTGGAATGGGAGGCGGAGAATGCGTGAAAAAAGAAGGGTAGGCTTGCTCGATGCCTTTATCGTAACGGTCATTTTGCTTTCGGTCGTGGGGATCGTTTTGCGGATGCAGGCATTGCGCGTAAGCGAGGACGATGACAGTGAGGCTTTGGCGCGCGCCACGGTGTACGCGATCCGTGCGGAGAGCGCGGAATGCTTGCAGGAGGGGGAGGTGCTCTATCTTGCGGACGGAACGGCATATGGCATTTTGGAGTCGGTCGAGGTTGTACCTGCGCGGGTGCGTATTGCGGAGAACGGTGAGATCCATGTGGGTGAATGGACGGACGGCAGTCGGGTGGATCTTACACTTACAATCACCCTCACGGGACGGATGACCGATGGGGGATTTTTGCGCACGGGAGGGGCTTTGGTGCTCATGGGAGAGCGGCTTGTGCTCCACGGTCGGTGTTTTGCCGCGGAGGCTCGGATCACGGAGGTGCGGACAGCGTAAACGTTGTCAAAAAATGTCTCTTTTTTTGTGAAAAATGTACTATTTGTACGAAAAAACGTGTAGGATTAAACCAAAATAAGGACGGATTGACTATTGATTTTTAAATGGATTTTTGATATACTATTATTGAAAAAGTATCATTATCGATCTGTGAGCGGTCGGTATATTTTAATTTAGGAGTTGGACAAATATGATTTCTCGCGATGTCGTAATCACCAATGAAAGCGGTCTTCACGCTAGACCCGCAACCTTTTTTATCCACAAGGCACTTTCTTATCAATCCTCTATCTGGGTGGAGAAGGGTGACCGCAAGGTCAACGCGAAGAGCCTGCTTGGCGTACTGTCTCTCGGTATTGCAAAGGGTATGACCGTTACTCTGATCGCAGACGGACAGGATGAGAGCGCGGCGCTCGACGGCTTGGAGGAGCTGATCAACAGCGGATTTTCCGAGGCGTAAGCGACAAGGCAGCAGAACAGCGACGTGTGGCACAGGGCAAACGATCCCGCGCACGGCGCTGTTTTTATTTTACGAAGGGAGGGAACGTCATGCAAACAGAGCGTGATCTTGCAAGACTCTTGGATAAAGCGCACACGTTGCCGCTTTGCCCGGGTGTTTATATTATGCGCGACAAGCGTGACCGCGTGATCTACGTCGGCAAATCGCGCAAGCTGAAGAACCGCGTGACGCAATACTTCCAAAACGGCGAAAAGAACCCAAAGACCGCGCGTATGGTCGCGCAGGTGCATGATTTTGATTATTATCTTTGTGACACCGAGATCGAGGCGCTCTCGCTTGAGAATACGCTGATCAAGCAGTACACGCCAAAATACAACATTCGTCTCAAGGACGCAAAATCCTACCCGTATATCAAATTGACCGAGGGCGCGTATCCGCGTTTGGTCTTCACGCGTAAGAGAGATGCCGACCGAGGCAAGTATTTCGGGCCCTATTCGGGCTCGGGAACCGCGTATAAGCTCATCGATCTGCTCTCCAAGAGCTTCGGGCTCCCAACCTGCTCGCGCAAATTTCCGCGTGACATCGGCAAGGAGCGCCCCTGCATCTACTATCAGATGAACCGCTGCTGCGGCGTTTGCACGGGACGGGTGAGCGAGGAGGACTATCTCTTGCGTGTGCGCGCCGCCGCGGACGTGCTCTCGGGCAAGAGCCGCGAGGTGGAGCGGAGACTCGAGGAGGAGATGTATGCGCACGCGGAGGCGGAGCGATACGAGGCTGCGGCACAGTGCCGTGATACGCTCACCGCGATCAAGGCGATCGCGCAGAGGCAAAAGGTGGTCGCCTCTCCCGATACCGAGCAGGACGTCATCGCGCTTTATTCGGATGAGGCTTGCTCCTGTGTGTCGGTCTTTTACGTTCGCTCGGGCGTGCTCCACGACAAGGCGGATTTCCTCTTTGGCGCGGACAGCATCCTCGAGACGGAGGACATGACCACGTTTTTGTGCGAGCACTACAAGGCACGCGAATATATTCCGCAGAAAATCTTGCTCTCCTTTGAGATGGAGGAGGAAGATCTGAAGCTCCTTTCCGACTACCTTTCCACGCTTGCGGGGAGGAAGATCACGGTGCGCACCCCCGAGCGCGGAACGCTCCGCACGCTTTGCGACATGGTGGAGAAGAACGCCGCCGACCGCGCAAAGCTCTATAAGCTCGACGCGCAAAAGGACGAGGGGACACTCGCGCACCTTGCCGCATTGCTCCAATTGGAGAGCTATCCCACACGCATTGAGGCATACGACATCTCCAACCTCGGTCGCGAGCATATCACGGCAGGCATGATCGTCTGTAAGGACGGGAAATTCAGCCGCGCCGATTACCGCTCCTTCAAGATCACCGATCTCGATGGGGTAGACGATTATTCCGCGATGCGAGAGGCACTTTCGCGCAGACTTGCGCATTTGGAGGATGCATCGGGCTCCTTTGCGGAGCTGCCCGATCTGATCCTGCTTGACGGCGGTCGCGGTCACGTATCCACCGTCCGTGCGCTCCTCGATGAGATGGGGCTCGATCTGCCCGTCTTTGGCATGGTCAAGGATGATTTTCACAAAACACGTGCGCTTTGCACCGACACCGAGGAGATCTCCATTGCGCGTGAGCGTGAGCTCTTTTCGCTCATTTACCGCATTCAGGAGGAGGTTCACCGCTACACGGTCAGCCGCATGGACAGCGCGAAGCGAAGGACACTCAAGACCTCGACCTTGACCAAGATCGCGGGGATCGGCGACAGCAAGGCAAAGAAGCTCCTCGCCGCGTTTGGAGGCATGGGAGCGATCAAAAACGCCACCGAGGAGGAAATTGCCGCTGTGCGCGGCATTTCGGTGCGTGATGCAAAGGCGGTTTGGCAATACTTTCACGGGAAGGCGGATGCAGACCTCGAGAAGAAAGGTTGATTTATCATGATGCGAATTATTACGGGACGTGCGCGCGGCGTACGTCTGGATACACTTGAGGGAGAGGCAACGCGCCCCACGCTTGAGCGGACGAAGGAGGCTTTGTTCTCCATGATCCAATTCGAGATCCGTGACGCACGCGTGCTCGACCTGTTTGCGGGCTCGGGTCAGCTCGGGCTCGAGGCGGTCAGCCGAGGTGCTAGAGAGGCGATCTTTTGCGATCGTTCCCGAGATGCAGTTGCGGTGATCCGTCGCAATATTCAAAAAACACGCATGGAGCGTGAGTGTGAGGTCTTTTGCACCGACTACCAAGCGGCGCTGACCGCTTTGCGCGGCAAGGAGCCCTTTTCGCTCGTATTCCTCGACCCGCCTTACGCGCTTGGCGCGATCCCTACGGCACTGTCGATGCTGATCGAAAATCGCCTTCTTGCGGACGGCGCGCTCATTGTTTGCGAGACGGGAGACGCGCGTGAGGTCTTTTTTGAGGATGCCGACCTTGCCGCACGCTTTGAGCTGATCCGGCAGGCGCGCTATGCCGCGGCTTCTGTGACGGTCTTGAGATTTTTGGAAAGGACGTGATGGGGATGAGTCTTGCGATCATACCGGGAAGCTTTGACCCCATGACCCTGGGGCATCTTGCTTTGATCCGCACCGTGGCGGCGCAGTACGACCGCGTGGTCGTTGCGGTCATGATCAATGATGCAAAGCAGTATCTCTTTGATATGGATACACGCGTGGCGATCGCGCGGGCGACCGTTTCCGAGCTTGCAAACGTCGAGGTCTTGGCTGATAGTGGCATGCTTATCGATCTTTACGATCGACTCGGTGCGGATGCGGTCTGCAAGGGCTGGCGAAACGAGACCGATCTGGCGTATGAGCAAAAAATGGCGGAATGGAACCGTGCGCACAATCCGCGCTTTCAAACCGTTTTGCTACGCTCCGAGGGTGACTACCGCACGGTCAGCTCTACCGAGGTGCGTGAGCTGATCGCGCGCGGCGACGAAATGTCCAAGCTGGTTCACAGGGATGCGTTGCCGCTGATTTGCGCGTATCTTGCCAAGGGAGGCGAATGATTTGAAGCATCGCTTTACGGCATCCGTCATTCTGGCGGGCGTACTTTGGGGCGTCATCGGGCTTTTCGTAAGATCACTTGGCGCGGCGGGGCTTGACAGCTTGCAGGTCGCGTTCGTGCGCGTGCTTTTTTCCGTGATCCTGCTTTTTCCGATCCTGCTTTGCTTCAAGCGCGAATATCTGAAGATCCGCCTGCGGCATCTTTGGTGCTTTATCGGCACGGGTGTTTGCAGTCTGACGTTCTTTAATTTTTGCTATTTTTATACCATGACGGCGACCTCTCTCTCGGTTGCGTCCATCCTGCTTTATACCGCACCCGTGTTTGTGGCGGTGATGTCGGCGTTTTTGTTTCGAGAGCGAATGAATACCGTGAGCGTTTTGTCACTCGTGCTGGCGCTCGGCGGCTGTGCTTTGGTCACGGGTGTGCTTTTTGATACTCCCGCACTCTCGCCACTCGGGATCCTCATCGGTCTTGGCGCGGGATTTGGCTATGCACTGTACAGCATTTTCAGCCGCTACGCATTGGAGCGCGGCTACCATGCCATGACGGTCACCTTCTGGACCTTTCTCACCGCCACGGTCGCAATGCTGCCGTTCGTACGACCGACAGAGCTTTTGGGACGGGTCGCGGAGGGCGAATTCCCATGGATCAGTGGAATTTTGCTTGCCGCCGTTTCCACCGTTCTGCCGTATCTCCTCTATACCTACGGATTGACGGGCATGACGGGGGGCAGGGCATCCATCCTTGCAACGGTCGAGCCCGTGGTGGCAACGCTGACAGGCGTGATCGTTTACCGCGAGGAGATGACGGGGTGGAGCATCCTCGGTACGGTGCTCGTTCTCGGCGCGGTCATGCTCCCAAATCTGATCCCTAAAAGGAAACATCAAAAATCAACATAAACGGAGGCTATCCTATGAATCAATCCAAAAACGGTGTCCGCTACGCGGTCACAGGCATTCTGATGTCCGCACTGCTCGGCATCCTGCTCTCGCTTTTTTTGCTCCTCGTTGACGTGCATTTCCTGCTCAACCTGGTTTTCATTGTGCTCGGTATTCTGACCGTGCTCAACAATCTCCCGAGTCTGGTCTTCAGCGTGGCGGAATTCCGCACCAAGGAGGGTAAGCTTCTTTTCGTGCTCTCTCTCATCGCGACCGTTTTGGGAATTTTGATGATATTCTTCCACAACGGTATTTTCATGATCCTTTTGGGCGTGTATTTCGTCCTCGTTCCGGTCCTTCGTCTGATCTTCTCGCGTGACCGTGCGGAGCTCTTGCGCGAGGAGCTGCCAAAGCTCATCCTCGGTGTGGTCATGATCCTGCTCGGACCCGCGTACATGGTATCGATCCTGTTCCGCATTGCGGGCTGGGTGGTGCTGGCGCTCACGGTCATTTCCGCAATCGGATCCCTGATCGGACTGCATAAGAGCGTACACAAAACAGGCACACGCGTGTTCGTCGATCACGACGGAGACGGCAAGGTAGATGCGATCTACGTCGATACGACAGGGGACGGCAAGGTAGATGCTGCGACCCGCTTTCGTGACGAGCAATGAGCCGTAAGCGCAAGCTTGCCGCCGATACGCTTATTTTGGGGCTTGGGACCTTTGGCTCCAAGCTGCTGGTGTTCTTGCTCATGCCGCTGTACACGGCGTTCCTTTCAACGTCGCAATACAGCACGGCAGAGCTGATCACAAGCACGGCAAATCTCATCATTCCCTTGGCGTGCGTGGGCATTTCCAATGGGATCTTCCGCTTTGCGGCGGAGAAGAACTCGGATCGCGCGGCGGTCTTTTCCGCGAGCATCGCGCTCCTCGGCATCGGTACGGCGGTATTTTTGCTGCTCTCGCCGCTCTTCTTTCTCATTCCGTTCTTTGACGGATACGCATGGCTGATCCCCTTGTACGTGATCATGGCAAATTTGCAGGCGGTGTGCGCGCAGTACGTCCGTGCGCTCGACCGTCCGCGGCTTTTTGCCCTGCAGGGCGTCTTAAACACGCTCCTGACCATCGTTTTGAACGTCCTGTTCCTCGTTGCGTTCGATATGGGCGTGACGGGATACGTTCTGTCCGTCATTCTCGGAAACCTCATTACCGCCGCGTTTTTGGCGGTCAAGGAACGGCTGTGGCGCGTGTTTTCGGTCGAGCGGATTGACCGCACGCTCATGCTCGAGCTGCTTAAATTCAGCCTGCCCATGATCCCCACCACGGTCTGTTGGCTCATCACGGACCTCTCCGACCGCTATCTCGTAACCTATTTTTGCGGAGAAGCGATCAACGGAATTTATTCGGCGGCATATAAGATCCCGTCTATCGTCAACCTCATTTCGAGTATTTTCATGATGGCATGGCAGTTTTCCGCCGTGGCGCAGTCCTCGGACGAGGAGGATTGCAGATCCTTTTATTCCGAGGTGTTCGGTGGCTTTATTTCGGTTATTTTTATCGGTGCGGGTGGGCTGATCCTGCTCTCGCCGATCTTGACGGGACTGCTTTTGGACGATGCCTACGCGCACGCGGCATACTATATGCCAACACTTCTTTGCGCGGCGGCGATCGAGTCCGTCGTCTCCTTCCTTGCAACCGTCTATATGGTCAAAAAAAGGAGCATGAACTCCTTTGTGACCGCAATTTCGGGGGCTTCGCTCAACGTGAT
>JAFTJB010000038.1 GCA_017456625.1 Clostridia bacterium | reverse complement strand
CTCTTGACAGTTGCGAAAAAAAGGATTATAATATGGGCTATATGAAAAATGTTAAGTTTACTTAACATAAAAATAGGAAGGAGATCTATCATGGATCAGTTTCAGATTTTGTTTACGCTTGCAGTTGCGCTGCTTGCGGGACTTCTCATGTCGCGTGTGGTAAAGCCGCTCAAGCTTCCCGCGGTTACGGGCTATTTGCTCGCCGGTATCCTCATTGGACCGTATTGCCTCGGTTCGTTTGGTATTACGGGATTGTTTGGTAGCTTCGGTGCGCACACCGTTGCGGGCGAGACCATGGAGAATATGGCGGGCATCATTCAGAATGTCGCGCTCGGCTTCATTGCGTTTGCCATCGGTACCGAGTTCCGTCTTTCCACGCTCAAGAAAACGGGAAAGCAGGCGACCATTGTTGGCATTTTGCAGGCAGTAACCGCGATGATCTTCGTTGATGCGGCACTCATCGGCTTGCATTTTATTCTCGGTGAGGACAAATTGCCCCTGTCGGTTGCCATTACCCTCGGTGCAATCGCGACGGCGACCGCTCCTGCGGCAACGCTCATGGTTGTCAAGCAGTATAAGGCAAAGGGCCCCTTGACCGACATTTTGCTCCCCGTCGTTGCGCTTGACGATGCGGTTGGACTTGTCTGCTTTGCGGTCTCCATCGGTGTCGCACAAGCGATCAGCGGTGGCGTTGTGACGGTCGTTTCGGTTCTGGTCAATCCCTTGCTTGAGGTCATCCTTTCGCTCGTGCTCGGCGCACTCGTGGGTGGAATGTTCTCTGCGGTGGAGACCATGTTCCATTCCAACAGCAAGCGTCTTTGTATTTCTATCACCTTTGTCCTCTTTGCCATTGCTATCTCCCAGCTCCATTATGAGTTTGACAACGGACTTAAGATCGGATTTTCCAACCTGCTTGTTTGCATGATGCTGGGAACCGTATTCTGCAACGTGTGCGACGCGGCAGAGGAACTGATGGAGCGTACAGACAAGTGGACCATGCCCATCTACGTGCTCTTCTTCGTCATCAGTGGCGCGGAGCTTGATTTTAGCGTATTTGCGGATTGGATCGTTGTGGTCGTAGGTATCGTTTACATCATCTTCCGTTCGCTCGGTAAATATTTCGGCGCATATGGCAGCGCAAAGCTCGCAAAATGCAGTCCCACCATCGTCAAGTATCTCGGTGTGACCCTGCTTCCGCAGGCAGGTGTTGCCATCGGTATGGCACTTACGGCGTATACCGTACTGCCCGACGGCGCGATCGTGCGCAATATCGTTCTCTTCGGTGTTATGATCTATGAGCTGGTCGGACCGATGCTGACCAAGATCGCACTGACCAAGGCGGGTGACATCGTTCCTAAGGAGCATGCACACCACCATCATCTCCTCCATCATCACGCAAAGCAACACGAGGAGCCGTCTGATACCGAAAACAAATAAGCCTCAAAGGACCGTCACACCGTGGCGGTCCTTCTTTTTTTGGGGAGGGGGATCACACTGTGGAGATCCCCCGAGAAATCAATACACGTTCACGATCGATTCCTTTTTAAAGGGGAGGAGGGCGGCGGCTGCGGCTTCCGCTTCCTCCTTTTCCTTTTTGGCGGCTGCCTCTGCGGCTTCCTTTTCTGCTTTGGCGGCGGCTTCTGCCTCCGCCTTTTCTCTTTTTGCGGCAGCCTCAGCAGCTGCCTTTTCCGCTTTCTCTGCTTCCTTCTCCGCCTTTGCTTCCGCGGCGGCGAGCATGGCGGTCGCATCGGCAACGATGGAGTCCAATTCGTCGTCACAGCGCTCCATGAGCTTGCCCGCGAGGTCGCTGTTTTCGTCAATGACCAGCATGGCTGCAAGGTAATAGGTTGCGGGAGCGGCAAAGATGTCGAGCAGGGGGAAGGTAGCGCTCATCGTGAGCGATGCCTTTGCCGTCAGTGTGGATTGTGCAAGCCCGTAGGCAAGGCGGTGCTTTTTCTCCGCGCGGGAGGCGGCTGTGCAGAACGCGGCAAGAATGTAGGGCGCTCTTTCACTGTAATCGTTTGGAACATCGCTCACCCCTTCGCAAACGAGCGCGGTGGCGGCGTTGAGAAGCTCAAGATTTGTCATAGACATCAAAATTCGTTGATGCCGAGGTTAATCATGGCGCACTCGTTGGGGTAGATGACCTTACAGCCGAAGAGGTAGAGTCCCTTGACGGCATCCGCAAAGCGACGCTCGGGGCGGTATGCCTGGATCTCGGAGAGCTGCTCTGCGAACGCGACAGCGCGCTTGGTGCGGATTACGCAGCGGTGGACGTTAATGTCACCGTTGAATTCGCTGCTCTCCTGGACGATGTTCTTGGAAACGTAGACCTTGCAGCCTGCGACCTTGCCAAGATAGCCGTTCTCCAAAACGTCGGTGTTGTCGGAGAGCGTCTGGATCTTTGCCTTGATGAGGTACTCTGCGATCTCGGGAGAGATCTCAATGTAGATGTCGTCGTTGTTGGTAACGCCTTCCTTGTAGAGCTCCATGCGCGCCTTGACGATCTCGTCAATGACGTTTTCCGAGGTAACGACAGGAGGAAGGTAATCGAGCGGTTTGTTTCTTGCGATGGTCTCGAAGACGATCTGATCCGCGGCATTGGAGAGTCTGTATGCCGCGTTCTTCATTGCAAGCTCCATGACCTTGGGCATAGCCTGCGCGCGCTCGATGTCATCGATCTGGAAGTTGAAATACTTTGCCTGATCGATCTCAAGATCGGTCGAAAAATCGCCCAGAGACTCGGGGAGATTCATGTCGGTGTTCTTGGTGTAGTCGTAGATGCCGACGTTCTGGAGGCCGCAGATCTTAACGACGTTGCCCTTTTCACTGATTTCACCCTCAAATTCGCGGTTGCAGTGTGCCGCACCGATGTGCTGATCGTTAAGGGAATTCTGAAGCGTTGCGCTCCATACGGTAGGAACAAAACTGTTGATTGCCATAGTAATAAAATCCTTTCTTGATTATGAATTAGCGGTTCCACTTTTTCATGGAACGAATGATAGCGGAGTAGTTACGGCTGACCTCTGCGGCAGACATGGCACGCACCTCGGCGGGAGAGAAATAATCGGTCCCGGAGGTGCTGTGCGCACCGACGGAGCGGTGGCTGTTGGCACGGTTTTGCGAGTCTGCCTCGAGCGCCTTGAGATGCGCTTTGCGCTCGGAAAGCGCGTAGGCGGCGGCAAGAGGGACTCCGCACCGTACATCCTCCCAAACGGAATCGGGAAGGGATGTGAGGGGAACATCGGGGTAAAGCGCCAAAAATTCAGCACGCTCCGCCGCGATGCGCTCGTGCGTGTCAATGCGCTCGTGGAGCAGTTCTCTCAGGTCTGCAAGCTCTCTGGTGAGCATTTCCAAACGGTCGGATGCGGGATCGCTTGGAGGATCGAGCGGATCAGCAGACGGATCCGTCTCATCAGGAGCTGAAAGAGGCTCGGCTTTTTCCTCTTCGCTTCGGTCTCCGTTTTCGGTTGGCTGTGCGGAGAGTCCGTCTCCAACGTCATCGGGAGGGTCTCCGGGCAGAGCTTCGGCGAGGAGTGCTTCGACCGACGGCGCCTCTTGAGGGAGAGCCTCGTGTACTTGATCTTGCAATGCGTGGTCTTCATTCATCGTTTCTTGTCCTTTCATCAGAAATATCGAGGAGTAGTGTGTCGCGGTTGGGGAGAACGCCTGCGGGGAGCGCCTTGAGATATTGCGCTACGGTGATATGTCCCGCATCGAGCAGACGGTCGAGCGTGGTGACCGTAGCTGAGGGTGTGTAGCGGCTGATATGCCCGCTTTCCGCAGTTGCACGGACGAGCTCACAGCGCAAGAGCGCGTAATCGATGGCGGCTGCGTGCAAGCCGTCAGCATCCTCAAAGGGGAGGAGGCGCTCGGGTGAGCAATAGGCGCAGAGCATGTCTGCCCAGATCGTTGCAAGCTCACCAATGCAGCGGTTCAGACGTGCAATGATGCCGGAAAGAGAGAGACGGGATGCCTCCTGGAGTGCCAGAATGGCACTGGTATTGTTGGGGTCGGTGTCTCCAAGCGCTGCCTCGGTCGCACCCATCAGACTCTTGGTGTTTTCAATGACACTCTCAATCAGCTCGAGGTAGCCGTCCTGCATTTCTCCTACGCCGACGATGGATACCGCATCGGATACGTTCCCTCCACCGAGCGCGGCGATCGCCTCACCCACCTCGTTGGACCAATCGGGAATGCGGGTCT
>JAFTJB010000037.1 GCA_017456625.1 Clostridia bacterium | reverse complement strand
GGAGGAGCTGCTCAAGCTCCATTCGCTCAAAACGGGCGCTTTGATCAGTGCCGCTTGCGTGCTCGGTGCGCTTGCCGCAGGTGTGCGATTTGACGATCCTCGCATGGAGGCGGTCGTTACTTACGCGGAAAATATCGGTCTGGCGTTCCAGATCGTGGACGATATTCTGGATTGTACGGGAGACGCGGAGCTGCTCGGCAAGGCAACGGGAATGGATGCCGCGCGCGAGAAGACGACGTTTATGACCTTCTACACGGTTGACGAGGCAAAATTCTACGCCGAGAAGCTGACCGAGGAGGCGATTTCCGTGATCCGCGAATTTGAGGACTCGGAGGTTCTCTGTACACTTGCAGAATGGCTCAAATCGCGTGAAAAATAACCAATAAGGAGTCAACGAATGGAAGTATTGAAGGAATTCATGGGGAATTTCTGGCTTTGGTCTGTGATCGCGGGCTGGCTCGTGGCGCAGATCCTCAAGGTGTTTACGGGCATCTTTCGTCAGCGTGAGTTTTCCGTGCGCGCAATGCTGTTTGGAAACGGCGGTATGCCGAGCTCGCACACGGCGGCGGTCGCGGCACTTGCAACGGCGGTTGCTCTGACGGAGGGACTCGGCTCGGTTTCGTTTGCAATCGCTGCGCTTCTTGCTATCATCGTTATGAATGATGCCATGGGTGTACGCCGAGAGACGGGTAAGCATTCCGAGGCACTCAATCATATCATCGACGCGCTTTCCCAAAAAGAGGATAAGATGGAGCGCCCCTTCAATCTCTTCAAGGAATTGATCGGACATTCACCCCTGCAGGTCTTTTTCGGCTTGATCACGGGTATCGTGGTTGCGCTCCTCATGTCGCTCATTCCCGCGTTTGGAATTTATTGATCTTTCATGAGAGCAGATCGCTATTTATTTGAATTCGGTCACGTTCAGAGCCGACAGAGAGCAAAGCAGCTTATCGAGGAGGGTAACGTGACGGTGGACGGCAGATGCATCGGCAAGCCGTCGTATGAGATCGACGAGACCGCCTCGCATACGGTCTCGGTAACCGATACGCAAAGGTACGTAAGCCGCGGAGGGCTTAAGCTGGAGGGCGCGTTGGATGCCTTCGGGCTTGACGTGACGGACGTGCGCGCACTGGATATCGGTGCTTCCACGGGCGGCTTTACCGACTGCCTGCTTCAGCGTGGCGCGAAATTCGTGACCGCAGTCGATGCGGGCGAGGGACAGCTCGCAAGAAAGCTCTGCGAGGATGCGCGTGTGCGTTCCTTGGAGCATTTTAATGCGCGGAATATCCAATTAACGGACATTGGCGGAGAGACGGTCGGTCTCATCGTCATGGACGTATCCTTTATTTCCGCGACGTATATCATCCCGCGCTTTTTTGACCTGCTTGACGATGGGGGAGATGCGATCTGCCTGATCAAGCCGCAATTTGAGGTCGGAAGATCCATGCTCGGCAAGGGCGGGATCGTAAAGGACGCGGCGGCGCACCGCATTGCCATCGAGCGTGTTTTGCAGTCGGCGGGAGCGAGCGGGCTTGTGCCGTTGAGTCTCATTCCGTCACCCATCAAGGGCGGAGACGGAAACCGCGAATTTTTGGTACACTTGAAAAAGACCGACGCAGAGTGCGTGCCCCTGACAGAGGTGGATATTCGCCGCATCGTTGGAAACTGACAGATAGGGAAGGAGACAATGTCGATATGTTAAAGATCGCGTTGATCACGAATTTTAATATCGCGGAAAAGGCAGCGGCGGCAATGACCGTTGCGGAGCGACTTTTGAAGGAGGATTGTGAGATCCTTCTGGCGGCGTTCAACCGTGAAAAGATCATCAAAATGAATCGGAACAGAGCGGAATTTCGCTATCTGCCCATCGATGGAGTCTATGCAGAGGCGGATATTCTGATCGTGCTCGGCGGAGACGGCAGTATTTTGGAGGCATCACGCCGTGCGGTACATCGCGGGACTCCCATTTTGGGGATCAATCTCGGCAGACTCGGTTACATGGCTGAATTGGAGATGCCCGAATTGGATCAGATCTCTAAGCTTTTCAGCGGTGAATATTATCTGGAAAAGCGTTCCATGCTGCGCGTGGAGCTTTATTCGCACGGCGAGCTGAAATCCTTTGGATATGCGCTCAACGATGCGGTCATTTCCAACGGTGCGGTCTCACGCATGATCGATCTCGAGCTTTATGAGAACGGTCAGCCTGTGACCACCTACCGCGCGGACGGACTTATTATCGCGACTCCGACGGGCTCCACCGCGTATTCCATGTCCGCGGGCGGTCCCATTGTGGAGCCGAGCGTGCCTTGCGTGTGTGTGACGCCCATCTGTCCGCATTCGCTCACCGCGCGCCCCTTGATCTTCTCGGAAAATTCTGTGCTTGAGGTGCGCAATACCTGTGTGCGCGAGAAGATGCTTTATCTGACGGTTGACGGTCGCATGAATTTTGAGCTTTATCGCAACCAATCGGTGCGCGTGACCAAGTCCAAGCTGGTCACCAACCTTGTCAGACTCAAGCCCAGTGCGTTTTACAGTAAGCTGCGCCAGAAAATGGGCAATTCATACGCATGATGAAAGAAAGAAGGTATTTTTGATCATGAAAAGAAACAGACACGAAAAGCTTTTGGAGCTGATCACACAGTACGAGATCAACACGCAGGACGAGCTGATCGAGAGACTTCGCGAGCATGGCTTTGACGTTACGCAGGCAACGGTCTCGCGCGATATCCGTGAGCTCAAGATCCTGAAGATGACCACGGGCAAGGGCTCCTATCGCTACGTGCTTCCCAAGCAGCCCGAGACGACCGTCAAGTTCAGCTCCGCGCTCATCGATTCCATCATCAGCGTTGAGCATGCATGCAACAACATCGTTCTCAAGACCTATCCCGGCATGGCACAGGCGGTTGCAGTCGGTATCGACCGCATGGATCTGCACCAGATCCTTGGCTCTGTCGCGGGGGATGACACCATCATCATTATCGTTCGTGATGCGGAGGCTGCGACCGAGATCGCAAACCGTATTCACGATCTGCTCAAGACTGTCTGATATCCATGCTGCGTTCCCTACATATTGAAAACGTCGCGGTCATTCGCCGTGCCGACCTCGATCTGGAGCAGGGCTTTTCCGTGCTTACGGGTGAGACGGGTGCGGGAAAATCCATGATCATCGACAGCATCAATCTGCTCCTCGGCAACCGCGTTCCGCGCGAGATCATTCGTACGGGCGAGGGAAGGGCGCTTGTGAGTGCCGTGTTTGAGGACCTTTCTCCTACCGTCACAGAGGCGCTTGCCGATATGGGCTTTGCGTGCGAGGATGGGATGCTGATGCTGCAGCGAACACTGACGAGCGACGGAAGATCGCAGACACGACTCGGCGGACAGGTCATTACCCAAGCGATGCAGCGCGAGATCGCGCGAATGCTCATCAGTATTCACGGACAGTCGGACAACCAAAAATTATTGCAAAAAAGCACGCATCGCTCGCTTTTGGATGCTTACGCGCACCCCGACGGCTTGATGCGTGATTACCGCGAGGCGTATACGCAGTGGCGGGAGATCACAAAACGACTTGAGGCGGTTTCGGGCGACGATGCGGAAAAGCTTCGCCGTGCCGAGATGCTCAAATTCCAAATTTCGGATATCGATTCGTACAAGCTCCGTGACGGAGAAGAGGAGAAGCTTGGCGCAGAGCGCGACAGACTCCTCAATTTCGAGCGGATCAACAAGCAGGTGCGCCTCGTATACCGTGCACTCAAGGGAAGTGAAAAGGGCGCCGCATGTGATCTGATTACCCGTAGCGCAACGGCACTTCGGTCGCTGGAGGGCTTGCTGGACGGTGTCGGAGCGCTTTCCGAGCGCCTTTGGGCGGCGGCATCCGAGGTAGAGGATATCGCGGAGATCGTGATCGGATATGCAGACGATGACACGGAGGATCCCGTTGCAAGGATCGATAAGATCGAAGAGCGGCTCGACGGAATTTCCAAGCTCAAGCGCAAATACGGTGCTACGGTGGGCGAGATCCTCGCGTTCCGTGACCGCGCGGCAGAGGAGCTTGAGGGACTCGAGCTTTCGGACGAGCGCAGACAGGAGCTCGCGCAGGAGGAAAGGCTCGCGTATAAGCGCGTGAAGGAATTTGCGGCGGAGTTGACCGCGGCAAGACGTGCGGCGGCATCCGACGTTACCCGCGAGGTCACTGCGGCATTGGCGTTTTTGGATATGCCGAAGGTACGCTTTGATATTGCCATTACCCCCATCGAGCCTGCCGAGCACGGCGCGGACGACGTGGAGTTTTGTATTGCCACCAACCCCGGCGAGCCGCTCATGCCCATGATCAAGATCGCGTCGGGGGGTGAGCTTTCCCGTATTATGCTTGCGCTCCGTTCGGTGCTCAATGACCGAGACGGTGCGGCAACCGTCATTTTTGACGAGGTGGATACGGGCGTATCGGGAAAGACCTCGCGCAAGGTCGGCATGAAGCTGTGCGAGTCCGCAAAGCACGCACAGGTGTTGTGTGTGACCCACTCGGCACAGATCGCGTCTCTTGCCGATGCGCATTATCGCATCACCAAGCACGAGCGTGACGGTCGTGCGGAGACCGACGTAGAGCTGCTTGACGAGGCGGCACGCGTGGAGGAGATCGCCCGTATTCTCGGTGGCATCGACGTGACCGACGCGCAAAGGGCGGTTGCCAAAGAGATGATCGAGGAGTATCGGGAGGTAAAGGGATGATCAAGACCAATGCCATGCGGATGCTTACGGCGGCAAGGATCCCGTTTGAGACGATGGAATACAAGGTGGACGAGAACGATCTTTCGGGTGTTCACATAGCCGAGCAGATCGGACTGCCTTATGGGCAGGTATTCAAGACCTTGGTGGCAAGAGGGGACAAGACGGGACCTGTGGTGTTCTGCATTCCCTGCGCCGAGGAGCTGGATCTGCGCCGAGTTGCCGCGCTGACGGGGAACAAGCGGCTCGAGATGGTGCCTGTCAAGGAGCTTTTGGGGCTCACGGGCTACATTCGAGGCGGATGCTCGCCCATTGGAATGAAGAAGAAATTCCCGACTTGGATCGACGAGAGCGCGATGGAATATGACCGCATAACGGTCTCATCGGGCGCGAGAGGCGCGCAGTTATTGCTTGACCGAGCGCAATTGTTGCAATTTATCCAAGCGGAGACGGCATCGCTCACTGTAAAATGAGTCAAAACAACACTTGAGAAAGTGTTGCGGATGTAGTATAATGGAGTAAGATGTTATAAGGGGAAAACCCCCACTTGTGTGTTTTCCCCTCTTTTCGGCAAAGCCGAAAATTCACCCCTTTCGTGGCGCTTTAAAAGGGAAAGGGGAATTTCGCGCTCTGCGGAGCGCGACCAACGCCCCACGGCGTTGGATCCGTGCCGCCTTTTGAAAAAGGCGGGCGAAAACTTCAAAAAGATTTCATTCAACGAGGAAATACTATGCAAACTATGAAAAAAATGATCGCCGAGAAGATCCTCGGCGGTGTTAAGGAGATCAATCCCGCCGCGGAATTAACCGCAGAGGAGATCGTCTCTATGCTCGAATATCCTCCCACTCTCGATATGGGCGACCTCGCGTTCCCGTGCTTTAAATTGAGCCGTACGCTCCGTCGCGCGCCCGTGCAGATCGCCGCCGCATTGGCGGATTGCGTCAAGTGCGAGTGCATCTCCAAGGTCGAGTCGGTCAGCGGATATCTCAATCTTACCATCTCCCCCGCGTATCTCGCCAATAACGTATTGCCCGAGATCCTTGAAAAGAAAGAAAAATACGGCGCGCAGACCTTCGGTGCAGGAAAAAAGGTCGTACTCGACTATTCCTCTCCGAACGTCGCAAAGCCCTTCCATATCGGTCACCTCGGCACCACCGTCATCGGTCATTCGCTCCGCCGTCTCCATGAGTTCGCAGGCTACGATTGCTTCGGCATCAACTACCTCGGCGACTGGGGTACGCAGTTCGGTAAGCTGATCGTCGCGTACCGCAAGTGGGGAAGCCGTGAAGCGGTCGAGGAGGGTGGCATCGATAAGCTCGTCGAGCTTTACGTCCGCATCAACAATGCCATCAAGGGCGACGAGGCAAACGGAATTCCCGCGGACAACGCGCTTGCTGAGGAGTCCCGCGCCGAGTTCCATAAGCTCGAGATGGGCGATGAGGAGAACATCGCGCTCTGGAAGTGGTTCGTTGCCATCAGCTTGGAGGAGTATAACAAGACCTACAAGCAGCTCGGCATTGAGTTCGATTCCTACAACGGCGAGAGCTTCTACACCGATAAGATGCCCGCGCAGGTCGAAAAGCTCCGCGAGCAGAATTTGCTCAAGCTTGACGACGGCGCATCCATCGTTGATCTTTCCGAGTATAACATGCCTCCTTGCCTCATTCTCAAGCGCGACGGCTCCACGCTTTATCCCACGCGTGACATCGCTGCGGCTGTTTACCGCAAGGAGAATTACCACTTTGATAAGTGCATCTACGTCACCAGCGCACAGCAGTGCCTGCACTTTGCGCAGTGGTTCAAGGTAGTGGAGATGATGGGCTATCCTTGGTATGACGAGCTTGTCCACGTGCCTTACGGCACCGTTTCGCTCAACGGCGAAAAGCTCGCAACCAGAACGGGTAACGTCGTTCTGCTCAAGGATCTCTTCCGCCTCGCAATCGAGAAGGTTTCGGGAATCATCGATGAAAAGACCCCCGATCTTGAAAACAAGGCGGAGGTTGCGGAGGCGGTCGGCGTTGGCGCGATCGTGTTCTACTATCTCACCAACAACCGTATGAAGGATATCAACTTTGTCATGGAGGAGGCACTCTCCTTCGACGGCAACACGGGTCCCTATGTGCAGTACACCTACGCGCGTGCTTGCTCGGTGCTCTCGCGTGCGGGAGAGGCGGCAAACGCGCCCATTACCGTGACCACCGACGAGGAGGCAGCATTGCTCAAAACGCTTTGCCGCTTTGGTGAGCGTGTTTGCTCCGCGATCGCGGATTACGAGCCGAGCCATATTACGCGCTTCATTCTGGATATCGCTACGGCATTCAACCGCTTCTATCACAATTGCCCGATCCTCACCGCTGAGGACGAGGCTGTGCGCGCGTCGCGCATCCGTATGACCGAGGCGACCAAGATCGTGCTTGGCAACGCGTTCGATCTCATCTGTCTTAAGAAGACCGAAAAAATCTGATTACATTTTGAAAGGAAATAGATAACCATGTCCGGACATAGCAAATGGGCGAATATCAAGCACAAAAAAGAAAAGACCGATGCCGCAAGAGGTAAGATCTTTACCAAGATCGGTAAGGAGATCACCATCGCGGTCAAGGCAGGCGGCGGAGATCCCGCATCCAACTCCAAGCTTCGCGATCTGATCCAGAAGGCGAAGGCAAACAACGTACCCAACGATAACATCGAGCGTTGCATCAAGAAGGCACTCGGCTCCACCTCCGAGACCTTTGAGGAGGTCTCCTATGAGGGCTACGGCCCCGCGGGAATTGCTGTCCTTGTCACCGCAACCACCGATAACCGCAACCGTACCGCAGGTAACGT
>JAFTJB010000036.1 GCA_017456625.1 Clostridia bacterium | reverse complement strand
TAATATTTGCTACCCACAAGGGGCTTTTTGTACTGTCCGCACAATTTGGGGCAGTTCAATAACCCCCCTAATAAATCCCCTAATAAATCCCCACAGAAGAGCATAGAATGAGAACAGATCGTGGGGAGGAGGCAGAGGATGATAGAATTTTTGATAACGGGAGGGGCGGTGCCGACGCTGCTGGTGGCGGTGGCGGCGTATTTTTTGTGGTATTTGCGATTTCAGCCATTAAGGAGTCCCGGGCGAATGATAGAGGCGATGAGAAGACCGGCGACGGGCGAGGGCGTTTCGCCGTTCCGTGCCGTTACACTCGCGCTGGCGGGGACACTCGGGGTGGGAAACATTGTGGGAGTCGCAAACGCCGTGGCGATCGGGGGAGCGGGCGCGATCCTTTGGATGTGGGTGTCCGCGCTCCTTGCGATGATCCTGAAATACGCGGAGATCATCCCTGCGGTTCTGCACCGACGGGAGCGGCGAGGCGGTGGCTTTTACGGCGGCGCTTATTATTATATAAAGGATCGCTTTTTTTGGAAAAGACGGTACCGAACGGGTACTGTGGTGGCGGCGATTTTTGCTGTTTTGCTCACCGTCAACGCACTGTCCATGGGATGCATCATTCAGGTCAATGCCGTTTCGAGCGCGTTTGAGGGCGTTTTGAGCATTCCCGAATGGGGGACGGCGATCCTGTTGCTCCTGCTCGTCACCCCGTGGCTTTTGCGAGGGACGAAGGAGATCGCGGCGCTGACCGAGTGGCTCGTGCCGATCATGTCGGGGGGATTCGTCGTTTTGTCGGTCGCAGTGCTCTTTTTGAAGAAAGAGGCGGTCGGAGAGGCGTTTTTGTCCATCTTCCGAGAGGCGTTTGCGGCGGAGAGCATGGCGGGCGGCGTGGTTGGATTTTTGACCTCCAAGGCGGTGCGGATCGGTACGATGCGCGGACTCCTTTCCAACGAGGCGGGATGCGGAACGGCACCCACAGCGCACGCGGCGGCACAGACCGACAGCCCCGCCGCGCAGGGCGTGTGGGGGATCTTCGAGGTCTTTGTCGATACCATCCTGCTTTGTACCGCGACAGCGCTCGTCCTGCTCGTCAGCCGAGAGGAGATCGCAGCACTCGGCGGCGATGCGGTCATGATGACGGTCCGCGCGTATACGGCGGTCTTAGGCGATTGGGCGGGCTATTTTCTTGCGGCGGCGATCCTTTGCTTTGGGTATGCCACAGTGCTTTGTTGGGCAAATTACGGAATGGAGAGCGTTGCCTTCCTTTCACGCAAAAAAAGATGGAAATACGCGTATATCCTCGCCGTGGAGATCTGCACGGTCATCGGTGCGGTCGCGGCTCCCGAGAGCGTTTGGGGACTTGCGGATTTTGCCATTGCCGCCCTCACGACCGTCAATCTTTGTATGCTCGTCCTCATGCGGCGGGAGATACGGGATGCTACGCGTGATTGGCTTGCAAATTAGGCTTGATTTTTTTGTCGAAGTGTGGTAGAATAGTGTTAAGTTGAGAAATCAACAAATTCAAACCCGAAATAGACCGTGAAAACGGTGATTGATGAAAGCAATGACAGAAAAGAAAATGTTATCCGATGAGGCGGTGGAGGCGCTCCTTGCATGGTACCGCGTGCATCGACGTGATCTGCCGTGGCGCAAAACCAAGGATCCGTATCGGATCTGGGTGTCGGAGATCATGCTCCAGCAAACGCGCGTGGAGGCAGTCAAGCCGTATTACGAGCGATTTATGAGGGAATTGCCCACCGTGCAGGCACTGGCAGAGGTTTCGGAAGAGAAACTGCTTAAGCTCTGGGAGGGACTCGGCTACTACAGCCGCGCGCGCAACCTGCAAAGGGCGGCGCAAACCGTTATGAGGGATCACAACGGAAAGTTACCTAATGCTTACTCCGAATTGCGTAAGCTCACGGGGATCGGGGATTACACCGCAGGCGCGATCGCATCGATCGCGTTTGGTGAGCGAGTTCCCGCAATTGACGGAAACGTACTGCGCGTTTTGGCGCGCGTGACGGGATCTTACGAGGATATCGCCCTTCCGCAGACCAAGAAGAATTGGCAGGAGGCACTGAAGTCCTGCGTTCCCAAGGAGGCAGGCGACTTTACCCAGGCGATGATCGAGCTGGGAGCCACCGTTTGCGTGCCGAACGGAGAGGCGAGATGCGGGAAATGTCCAATGGCGGCGCATTGTGTTTCATGCATGAAACACTTGACCGACGAGATCCCCGTGCGCTCGGCAAAGAAGCCGCGCAGGATCATTCCAAAGACGGTTTTTGTGATCGCGGACGGCAATCGCACCGTATTGCATAAGCGACCGCCCACAGGTCTTTTGGCGGGACTCTATGAATTGCCGAACGCAGAGGGACACCTCGACGAGGCGGAGGCGACCGCGTATCTTCGTTCGATCGGCTTCGACCCCCTGCAAATCACCCCGATCGACCCCGCAAAGCACATTTTTACCCATCTTGAGTGGCATATGAATGCGTATCGTGTTCGTATTGCGCCTGATTTTGACGGTGTGGATGAATCAAGTGGCTATTTATTAATCGACAACGACGAGCTGCGAGAGAATTATGCCGTTCCGTCTGCGTTTTCCGCGTTTTCCAAATATCTGCTTTTCTGAAGCAAAAGGAATTCCCCCAAAAAGAGCGTAGGATGCTTGAAAATGAAAGGAGTTTCATATATGAAACACATATTTGTCATCAACCCCGCGGCAGGCAAGGAGAACTATCGCCACGTGATCGAAACGGCACTCACGCGCGCGAAAAATCTGGATTATCTGCTTTATGAGACCACGGGGCGTGGTGATGCGACCGCATATATCCGCTCGTGGTGCACCGAGCATCCCGAGGAGCAGGCTCGCTTTTACGCTTGTGGCGGCGACGGTACGCTTAACGAGGTCGTCAACGGCGTTGTTGGCTTTGAGAACGCCTCAGTCGGCTGCTATCCCTGCGGCTCGGGCAATGATTTTGTGAAATATTACGGTGGAAAGCGCGTGTTTTTTGATCTTGATGCGCTCCTGAACTCCAAGGAGGAGTACATTGATTTGATCCGTGTGGGGGACCGCTATGCGATCAATGCAACGCATTTCGGATTTGACTCCTGCGTTGCCGAGACCATGATGAACGTGCGCCGCAAGAAGATCATCGGCGGCAAGAATGCCTACACCACGGGCGTCGTGGTGGGACTTCTCAAGGCGATGAAGAACAAATGCAAGGTTACGGCAGACGGAAAGCTGCTCAATCCGAAGGGAACGATCCTGCTTTGCACCATCGCGAACGGTCAGTTCGTCGGCGGATCCTTCCGCTGTGCGCCTCGTTCGCTCGATAACGACGGATTCATGGAGGTTTGCGTAGTCAATCCCGTTTCGCATATCACGTTTATGCGCTTGATCAAGGCTTATACCAACGGAACGCACCTCGATGATCCCAGATTTGAAAAATATCTGACCTATTGTCGCGCGAAAAAGGTGGAGATCGAAGCCCCCGACGATTTTATTTATTCCTTGGACGGTGAGCTGATCAATGAGGGCAAGTTTACCGTGGAGATCGTGCACAATGCCATTCGCTTTGCGGTACCGCGCGGAGCAAACCCGCTCCCCGGTGTGTTGCACATTGCGAACCTTGAGAAATAAAAATATTTTGGATATATGCGGGGGGCATTTTTTGAAAAAATTGCCCCCCGCACCCCCTAAAAAAACTTTAAAAAGTTTTTTCTTATGAGTAGATGTGTTAGTCTGTACCCCCCATCGTTTGTATGCCGAACAGACTTTTTTGTTTTTTCTACAGACTGTCAGCATTGCTGCCGCGACCATTTTGGTACCATCACCCAAAATGGGCACCGAAGTTCGTTTTTCTTTGGAGTAACGACGTGGCATGACCGAGAGAGCTTGCCCGCCGATTTGCGGCAAAAAAATACGGAGTGCAAAAGCACTCCGTATTTTTGTTTGCATCAAACTGCCTTGGTGATGAGAATGATCAGCGTAATGACGATTGCAACGACTGCAACCGAGATAACGATGGTCAGTTTGGACAGGATCTTGTCCAGCGTGGAGCCCTTGTTCTTGCCGAAGAAGGTCTCAGCGCCACCTGCGATGGTGCCGGAGAGTCCCTTGTCCTTACCGGACTGCATGAGAACGAGAACAATCAGTGCAACTGCAAGCGCGATTAGGATGCCACCGAGCACATAAATGGGGGTGGTTGCCAGGGCGGAAGCGAGAGCGAAAATCATAATAAACCTCCGAAGATCGAATTCATTTGCCGTCGCGTGTGCGAGGCATAGCGTTTTCATATACCGTTATATTATATCACATCTTTTTTTGAAAAGCAATAGCTTTTTTGAGTTTTTTTACGTTTCTTACGTAATAAAAAGAGATTTTTTCATCATTTTTTATCAAATATTATAATAAGAATTGTTCTCATTATAAAACAGATGAAAAAGGAGTGGAAATATCTACACATAAAACGGGGAAGCAACCATGCAAATGTTACTTGCGCCCCGTAAAGAGGGGGGCACCATAAGCCACCCTTTACACAAGGGCGCCTTTGACGCAAGGACGCCTTTGACGCAAGGACAGTCTGCGCTTGCCTTTTGCTTGTCATCTGCTTATCGACATAACATACTTTGTACCGCGTGGGTGCGAGAGACAAAGCGGGAAGGACTCGCAGGAGTCCTTCCCGAAATCAAGCTGATTGACCGAGCTTATTTGTCAAGCTCAACGGTTGCGCTGACGATGAACTTCTTGACCGAGTCGATGATCTTTTCGCACTGCGGCTTGTTGTCGTAGGATTCACCGATGAATGCGGGGGCGGAGCCGATGTTCTTGAGGACGTAGCGATAGTTGCCGAACTTGTCGCGGTCCACGAAGAAGTTACCGACGTATGCGGCACGCTTGAAGGAGTCCACACCCTTGCGGCATGCTGCCTCGCTTGCGTAGTAGCGGGAAGCGTAGAGGATCTGTCCGTTGTTTGCGAGCAGGTAGAAGCAGTAGTCGCCGCTCTCCTCGCAGATCTCGAACTTACCCATCTTGACAGCCTTCTTTTCTGCCTCCTCAACTGCCTTCCAGTCAATGTCGTCGGGCTTGCGCTTTGCATCCTTCGCCTTCTCAAATGCGGCAAGCTCCTGCTTGTCGGGGGTGTAGTAGATGATCTTTGCGTTGTTTGCGAAATTCTTGACCGAATCCACGCACTTCTGGCACTGATCCTTAGAGGTGTAGTTTTCGCTGAAATACTTGCGCGCTAAAATGAAGCGGTAGCGCTTGTATTTGTCGACCTTGACCTTGAAATCACCCTCCATGACGGTCTTCTTGAAGGTGTCAATGCCCTTGAGCGCGCCGAGGAGAGATGCGAAGCCGGGGCTCTCGAAGAGGATCTGTCCGTTGTTCGCGATGAGGTAGAAGTGGAAGCCGTCGACCTCGAGGGAGAACTCGTACTTACCGACGGCGCGGCTGCCGTTGCGCGCGATCTGTGCGTCTGCCTGTGCGATCGCCTCGTCAAATGCGGCGTGAATTTCCTCGTCGGTGGGCATGAAGAAGGGACGCGCGGTGGGAACGACGGGAACGCCGTCCTCGGTCTTCTTTGCGGGTGCCTTCTTAGGTGCGGATGCCTTTACCGCGGGCTTGGTGGACTTTGCCGCGGTGGTCTCCTTTGCCTTGTCGGCTGCCTTTGCGGCGGTGGACTTGGCAGCGGGCTTTGCGGTGGTCGCAGACTTGGTGGCGGTGACCGTTTTCTTTGTGGGTTCTTCTTTCTTCGCGGGCTCTGCCTTTTTTGCGGGCTCTGCCTTCTTTGCGGGCTCTGCCTTCTTTGCAGGCTCCTCTTTCTTTGCAGGCTCCTCTTTCTTTGCGGGCTCTGCCTTTGCGGGAGCCTTTTTGGCTTCCTTTTGAGCCTTTTTGGCTTCTTTTTTAGCTTCCTTTTCGGCTTTTTTTGCCTCTTTTTCAGCCTTCTTCGCTTCCTTCTTGGAGAGCTCGGGCTTGTTTTCGTCCTGTTTCCATTTAAATGCCATGATGTATGTAACCTCCAAAATATTGATCACTAATTATTGTAACACAGTTGCGGCGGAATGTCAATTCCAAAAGCAAAAACTTTTTTTCAGACGAGTATGATGATCGAAAATGCCAGTGCGATGGCGACGGTGAGCGCTACCCACTTGGGGATGCCCTTGGGCTTGCCGAAGAGATTCCTTGCGCCCTTGGGGGAGAGATAGATGAGCAGGGTCGCGGTGCCGAGGATGCCGAACACAGCGATCGCGTCATAGCTTGGATCGCCGTCGAGGGTGATCAGCACAAACAAAAAGGTCAGAACGTAAAAGATCCAGGTAAAGATGAGCGCGATGAGGGAATGCTTGCGTTTTTTTGCGCGTTCCTCTCGCTTGCGTTGCTTTTCCTCCTCACGGCGGCGGTTGCGTTCCTCGTAATTTTCAAATTCGCGACGTACGGTGTGATACGCCTCCGAGGCGAATTGCCCCGCGGTGTTGATGGCGGAGTCCGCGACGTTCTCGATGGTGGAACGGATATCGCCCGTGAAGCTGCTCTTTTTCTCGTTCCTTGGCAGTGGGTCCTCGCCGCGAAGCTCGCGCGCCTTGTCTCGGCAAAGCTCTACCAGCGCGTCCGCCTCGTCGTAATGCGAGGAGGAGAGTGCCCAGGGCTCGGATTTGAGATTTTCAAAATCAAAGGCGAGATTCTCGTAGTCGCGCGCGGTCAGCGCACGGTCGAGGCGGCTTTTGAGGGCTGCGAATTTCTTATCAAACTCGCCCACACAGCACTGCTCCTGCATGGTCTGGAGAAATTCAAAGAGCTTTGGGTCGCGCCGCTCGGCAAAATTGAGCGCACGCTCGTAGTTGGGAGAGGAGAGACAGTCGTCCTCGCAACGGAAGAGATCGTCACGCTCCTTTGCGCGGTATTCGACCATCAGACGGCCGAGGTGCGCCTCGGGATGCTCGGGATCTCGGTCTAAAACGCGCTCAAAATAGCTGTCCGCACTCGAAAAATCGCCGTCCGAGAGGTATTGGAACGCGCGGGCGAGGAGTGCCTTCGGGTCGTGGCCCTTCGTGCCTTGGTATGCTCGCTCGGTGCGTGGCGTGCTGTCTGCGAGGAGCTTTTTGATGCCGCGGATCATCTCCTGCATAAATCCGAGTCGCTCCATGTCCTGCGCCTGCAAATAGGAGAATTCCTCGGGCAGCTCATAGGGGTCCATATCGCGGTAGGCGGGGATGAGGGTTTTGCGCTCGCCCGCTTTGATGAGGGCAAGATATCGCTTCCATTCGTTCTTGACCCAAACGGCGTTGAAGTATTCGGGGCGTGTGCCGACGACCACCATCACGCGCGCGGAGCGGAGGGCGGCGAAGATGTAAGGCTCGTACGCGCTTCCGAGCTTATCCTCGAGGGTGATACGCGAGAAGAACACGCGAAAGCCCTCGCTTTGAAGCCCGAAATAGAGCTCCTGCGCCAGCACGCTGTCCCGCGTGCGTTTGCCGTTCTCGTCGGTCTCCTTGTAGCAAATAAAAACGTCGAAGGGGGCTTCCTTTTCGGAGATCTCGAGGATGCCGCGCTGGATCTCGTCGATGGCGCGCGCCTCCTCCTCATAGACCGTTCTCTGACATACGTCCGCGTGTTCAAGTGCCGCGCGGTAGTCGGGATCGGCGGTCACGGCAGTCATTTGCGCACGATTGACCGTGGGGATCCTTCGACCCGTGGCGGGGTCCTTGACGTACTCAATTCCGTATCGGCAGAGAACGAGCGACCAATACGCCTCGGCATCGGTGTTGTCCTCTGCGAGGATCTGCTCGTAGATCTCCGCGGCGCGGTCGTAGTCGTTGTCCGCGCGGTGGCGGTTGGCACGTGCGTAGAGGTTTGCCTTCCGCTCGCTGTCGAGCCGCGGGAGGGTCTGCCTCGTGCCGCAATATTCGCAGGTCACGACGGTGTCGGTCGGTGTGACGTCCAGCGTGCCGCCGCACATTTTGCATTTGAAGCAAGCCATAGTCGGTCAGTTTTCTCCTTCGTTGGATTTTTGTCGCTTTTGAAAGATGGGAAGCTCCCGGAGGAGCGTTGCACCGAGGATGAGCACGGCTCCGATCACGCCGCCCACCGTCATGCGCTCGTCAAAGAGGATGGCGGAGAGGATGATTGCGACGACGGGGTCGACGTAGCTGAAGATCGCCGCCGTCTGCGCGGGGAGCGAGCCGATCGCGCCGAAATAGAGCGTATAAGCAAAGCCCGTGTGCAAAATCGCCACCAAGATAAGCAGGATCAGGCTCTTTGGGGTGTAGGAGATGGCGGTGACGTCCTCGGTCAAGAGGAGGTAGGGGATCATGATCGC
>JAFTJB010000003.1 GCA_017456625.1 Clostridia bacterium | reverse complement strand
GACCTCACGCTCCTCGCCGTGCGTGCCGTTCTTGGCAAACATGGGAGTCTGTCGGGTAGGGGTGGCAAAATGACGGTTGCCCCAGCCGCCGCGACCGCCCTTGCAAGCAATATAGTCCGCGCCGTTGTCCTGTGACATATCGTGAATGATCTTGCCCGTTTCGGCATCCTTGATCAGCGTTCCGGGAGGCACGAGGACAACGAGGTCGTCTGCGGTCGCACCGTGGAATTTTCCACCCTTGCCGTCACCGCCTCTCTCGGCAATGAATTTGTGCTTGTAACGGAAGGCGAGGAGCGTGTTCGTGCCCTCGTCGATGCGGAATACGACGTTTCCGCCATGTCCGCCGTCGCCACCGTCGGGACCGCCCGCGGCAACGTATTTCTCTCGACGGAAGGATACGGCACCGTTTCCGCCGTCTCCTGCCTTAATATAAATTTTTACGTGGTCAATAAACATATACGGTGATTAGTCGTGGGGAAAACTTTTGAGGAAGTTTTCCCCACACCCCTTTCAAAACTTTTAACAGAAAAGAATTTGATCCCTTCGGTGGAGGTGCGTCAAGGTTGTGCCCAATGCCGTGCACTGCGTGTGAAAAGTGCGAAGTGCAGAGCAGAGCTTGGTTTGTGCGATATTGCTTGTCTGTACTTGCCGCGTCACTGAAGATACAACGCGGCAGGGGGTGTGAGGGAGAGGCGCCTCTTTCAAGAGGTACCCTTTACCCACGTTACTCTTATCCCGTTAACCCTTATGAGTCGGTTTCATCACCCTTCATGCGAATGATGAGGCGAATGGGAGTGCCGTGGAAGCCGAAGGTCTCGCGGAGACAGTTTTCGATATAGCGGCGATAGGAGAAGTGGAACAGATCCACGTTGTTGCAGAAAATAACGAAGGTGGGAGGCGCGACGGAAATCTGCGTCATGTAGTAGATCTTGAGTCGTCTGCCCTTATCGGACGGAGGCTGAACGCGGATCATTGCGTCTCCGAGAACGTCGTTGAGCATACCCGTGGTGATGCGCGTGACCGCTTGGTTGTGAACGTAGTTGATGCGCTCGAAGAGATCGATCGTGCGCTGTCCGGTTTTCGCGGAGACGTAGAGGATGGGCGCGTAGGGCATATAGGCAAGCTCGGTGCGAATCTTGTTGTTGAATTCGTTGACCGTGTGGTTATCCTTTTCGATCAGATCCCACTTGTTGACCACGATGATGGTCGCTTTTCCCGCCTCGTGCGCGATTCCTGCGATCTTGGTGTCCTGATCGGTAATGCCCGTGGAGGCATCGATCATGAGCAGACAAACGTCGGCACGCTCGACCGCCATGTGCGCGCGCAGAACGCTGAAATGCTCGATGCGGTCATCGATCTTGGATTGACGGCGGATGCCCGCGGTGTCAATAAAGGTATATTTCCCCATATCGTTCTGCACCTGCGTGTCGACCGCGTCGCGCGTGGTTCCCGCAATGTCGGAAACGATGAGACGGTTTTGCCCGATGAGGCGGTTGATGATGGAGGATTTGCCCGCGTTGGGCTTTCCGATGACGGCGACCTTAATGCTGTCGTCCTCCTCGTCCTCGTCCTGCCAGCTTCCGAGCGAGCGGATGCAGGCATCGAGCAGATCACCCGAGCCAGAGCCGTGGATGCTCGATACGCTGATGGGATCCTCGTCAAAGCCAAGCTCGTAGAACTCATAGAATTCCATGGGAGGGCCGCCCACGCTGTCGCATTTGTTGATGCAGGGAACGATGGGCTTGCCGCTCTTTTTGAGCATAATGGCGATCTCGCGGTCGTCTGCTGTCAGTCCCGTGCGGACGTCGCACATAAAGATGATGACGTCGGCGGAATCAATGGCGATCTGTGCCTGCAGGCGCATCTGCGCGAGGATAATGTTGTCGGTCTTGGGTTCAATTCCGCCCGTGTCGATGAGGACCATTTTGCGGCCTCTCCATTCGGTCTCGCCGTAAATGCGGTCGCGCGTGACACCGGGGGTATCCTCGACAATCGATCGGCGCTCACCGATCAATTTATTAAATAACGTGCTTTTGCCAACGTTGGGGCGCCCCACGATGGCGATTACGGGTTTTGCCATATTGTTGTCCTTTCTTGCGTAGGGGTTGGTCAATCGTGAATTCCGAGCATCGCGCGGCAGAGCTCTGCACCGTCGCTGGCGCAGGGGCGGGTCGGAATGCCCGCGAGGGCTTGGGAGAGCATTTCGGGCGTCATATCGTCGAGGAAGATATCCTCGTCTGCCTTGAGCATGACGGCGGGGTAGAGAAGCTCGTCTCCAAGGTCGATGCCTTGAAGCTGTGCCGCAACGTCACGTCCCGTGAGGAGTCCCGCAACGGTCACGCTTTCTCCAAAGAAATCGTTACGTATGCGGTACACGTCGATGCGAAGCCCTTCCACACGCTGCATGAGTGCCTCTGCGAGTGCCTTGAGCGTTTCGTATGCCGCTGCTCCCGTTGCGATGGAAACGTGGCGCGGTGCACGAAAATCGGGAAGATAGTCGTCCAGAAAATCCAATTCGATCGAAAATTCCTCGGTGAGGGAGGTGATCATACCAACACCGTTTTCGATCTGGGAATATTCCTCGTAGTACGCTTCATCGGGAAGCGGAAGTCCTGCGCGCAGATAGAGCTCGTCGGCACAGAAGAAGAGTCTCGAGCCGTATTTTTTGAGGCACTCGTCACCGAACGCGTTGACCTGTGCGATGACCTGCTTCGCATCCTCGGGGGTGAAGGCTTCCAAGGGATAGAGCCCCTCGCGATGTTTCGTGAGTCCTACGGGAACGATCGCGCAGGAGCGGAGCGCGGGGAAGTAGGTCACAAGATCGCGCATGGAGCGGTCGAGCTCGGCACCGTCGTTGAGATTTTTGCAGAGCACGATCTGCGTACAGAGCGCAATGCCCGCATCCGCAAGCTGACGGAGGTACTTGAGGACCTCGCCGGCGTGCTTGTTTTTCATCATCCTCACGCGCAGCTCGGGATTTGTGGTATGCACCGAGACGTTGACGGGAGAGATATGCATCTTGATGAGACGGTCGACGTCCGCTTGCTTGAGATTGGTCAGCGTAACGTAATTTCCGTGCAGGAAGGAGAGGCGGTCGTCGTCGTCCTTGAAGTAGAGCGAGGCGCGCATCCCGGGAGGGAGCTGGTCAATGAAGCAGAATACACATCCGTTTTGGCAGGAGTGCTTTTTGTCCATGAGCGGTGTCTCGAATTCCAGACCGACGTCCTCGTATTCACCCTTGGTAATGCAAACCGAATAGACCTCTCCGTCGCGCACAAGCGCCAATTCGACTGTTTTCTCGGTCAGATAAAAGCGGTAATCGAGCACGTCGCGAATCTCGTTGCCGTTGATCGCCATCAAAGCATCACCGACGCGAACGCCCGCGCGCTGTGCAAGACCGTTTGCCTCAACTGCGGTTATTTTGACCATTTTTTCACCTCCTCTTGCAAAAATGTCGATAAAAACCCACTTTAATATCTTATTATATCACAGATTTTAGAAAAAGTCAACCACCATTCTGCGCAAAAGCGAGGGGTGTGCTTGAAATCGGTCGAGGAACTTTTTTTGAAAAGATGCCCACAAACGCGCTGATTTATGCTATAATAGTGGTAGTGGATACAGAGAGGAGAGAACAGATGAAAAAGCAAGAGACGAAGCTGATACAGCTATATACGCCCGAGGGTGAGGCACTCATGGCAGACCGAGACGCGATCGCATGGAGTGAATATCCGAGACCGCAAATGGAGCGTGAGAGCTATCTGTGCCTCAACGGCATTTGGGATTTCGCGGTGTCGGAGCACGGAGAGACGGTGGATTTCGGTGAGCGGATCCGCGTGCCGTTCGTGCCCGAATCGGTCCTTTCGGGGATTGGAAGAAGGATGCCGAAGGGGGGAATGCTCTGCTATCGCAGAACGTTTTCTTTGCCGGATGGTTTTATGAAAGGACGCGTGATCCTGCACGTGGGGGCGGCGGATCAGATTGCGCGCGTGGTGGTCAACGGCACTCGAATGGGCGTGCATCGCGGCGGATACGAGCCCTTCTCGTTTGATGTTACCGACGTGCTGGCAGACGAGAACACGCTGGAGATCTTTGTGACCGATGAATTGGAGAGCCGCGTTTTGCCTTACGGCAAGCAGTGCGAGCGCCGCGGAGGCATGTGGTATACGCCGATCTCGGGCATCTGGCAGACCGTATGGCTCGAGAGTGTGCCCGAGGAGTATATTCGCTCACTTACCTTCAAGACCGATGCCAACGGCGCGGAGCTGACCGTTGAAACGAGCGGCAAATGCAAGGACGGCGAGGTCGTGCTGGTTTGCGACGGCGAGGACCTCTTCCTGCCCGTCAAAAACGGTCGCGCGCGGATCGATGTTAAGGATCCCATTCTGTGGTCTCCCGAAAATCCGCATCTGTATCGCGTTGCTGTCAGGATTGGAGAGGATGTGGTGCGCTCCTATTTTGCCCTGCGTACGCTTGAGGTGCGTGAGGTGGGCGGTACTAAGCGACTTTGTCTCAACGGAGAGCCATATTTCTTCCACGGCTTGCTCGACCAGGGCTATTTTTCGGACGGCATCTTCCTGCCTGCATCACCGAGCGGATACGAAAACGACATCCTCACGGCAAAGAAGCTTGGCTTTAATATGCTTCGCAAGCACATCAAGGTCGAGCCCGCACTCTTTTATTACGCCTGCGACCGCCTCGGCATGGTGGTCTTTCAGGATATGGTGAACAACGGAGACTACAGCTTTTTCCGTGATACCGCGCTTCCCACGGTCGGCATCAAGCGACTGTCGGATAAACGGATGCACCGCGATGCGGATACGCGCCGCGCCTTCCTTGAGGGAATGGAGCAAACGGTGCGTCTCCTGTCGCATCATCCCTGCGTTTGCTATTGGACGATCTTTAATGAAGGATGGGGACAGTTCGACCACGCCGTTGCCTACAAGCGCCTGCGCGAGCTTGACGACACTCGCTTTATCGATTCGACCTCCGGCTGGTTTTCTCCGCTCCGAAAGAAGGATACTTGCACGGATGTGGAGAGCTTGCACGTGTATTTTAAGCCTGTAAAGGTAAAAGTGGAGGATAAACCCATTGTTTTATCGGAATTTGGCGGATATTCCTACCGCGTGGCGGAGCACATCTCCAATCTTACGCGCAACTACGGATACAAGTCGTTTTGCGATAAGGACTCCCTTGAGGATGCGCTGGAGCATTTGTATCTGCACGAGGTTCTGCCCGCGATCGAGATGGGACTTTGCGCTGCGGTTTACACCCAGCTTTCGGACGTTGAGGACGAAACGAACGGTCTTTTGACTTATGACCGACGTGTCGAAAAGGTAAGCGCGGAGCGCATGCAGTCGATTTCGCAGGCTCTTTTTGCAACATTTTTCAAAAAAAATTAAAAGAACATTCTATCAAGCACTTTACAAACACCGTCTGAGGGTGTATAATAAATAATGTCAAAAAAAGAAAGGAGAAATTAAAATGGATTGGAATGTATTTATGAACGGTCTCTTGGATACTGCCAAAAACATCGCGCTTAAGCTGCTGGCAGCAGTGTTGGTGCTCATCATTGGCCGCATCGTGATCAAATGGGCAGTCAAGCTGATCAAAAAAAGCAAGTTCGCGCAGAAGACTGATGAAACGGTTATGCGTGTGCTTCTCAACTTTGTAAACGCAGGACTTTATGTGGTTTTGATCGTTTCCATCATCGGGATCCTTGGCGTTCCCATGGCTTCGGTCATCGCGGTCATTGCGTCTGCCGGTGTTGCTATCGGTCTGGCTTTGCAGGGGGCACTCAGCAATCTTGCGGGTGGTATCATGATTATGATCTTGCGTCCTTTTCATATCGGTAACTTTGTGGATATCGGCGGCAATTCGGGAACGGTAAAGGATGTAGGTATCTTCTATACCGTTTTGAACACGACAGATAACAAGGTTATCACGATTCCCAACGGTACTGTTATGGGTGAGGAGATCATTAATTATTCTTCCAATGACACGCGCCGTGTGGACCTGGTCTTCAGTGTTGCATACGGAACAGATGTGGAGAAAGTGAAGAACCTTTTGCTCGAGGCGGCAAGGGCACATGAACTGGTGTTGGACGATCCTGCACCCTTCGCACGCTTGACTAAGCAGAATGAAAGCTCGCTTGATTTTACCCTTCGCGTATGGGTGAAGAATGACGACTATTGGACAGTCAACTTTGATCTGCTCGAAGCGATCAATGATCACTTTATCGAAGAGGACATCGAGATCCCCTTCAATCAGCTTGATGTTCATATTGCAAAATAAAAAACGTCAAATCAAAAACGTATATAAGCAGAAGGAGCAAACACAATTTGTGTTTGCTCCTTCTGCTTATATACGAGTTCATATTTGGTTTTTAGATGAAATCCTCGATGGTAGCTTCCTCGTCAAGCTCAATCTGACGGAGCTTTTGAGGTGCCGCACCGCGGTCTGCGGCGTTTCCGAAGATCTCGGAGATGTTGGTCTGCATCAGCTCGGTATCCGCATCGTCGAGCAGATCCTCAACTGCCAGACGTCTGGTTGCCGTTCTGGCAGGCTCGGTTGCTGCAATGGCACCGATCGCATAGCCCGCAAGTCCCGCGAGCAAGAGTCCCGTGGCGGCGGTTCCCGTCTTTGCCTTCTTGACCGCGTAGACTGCGAGAGCCGCGGTGGAGGCGAGAGCGATCGCTGCGCCTGTGAGATAATAATCCTTGTTTTTCATGCCGTTATCCACCCTTGTTCTTTATTGTGCGGAGGTCATTTTGAGATACGCGTTGATAAATCCGTCGAGATCTCCGTCCATGACCGCCTGAATGTTACCCGTTTCATAGCCTGTTCTCGTATCCTTAACGAGCGTGTAGGGCATGAAGACGTAGGAACGGATCTGCGCGCCCCACTCGATGTTGGTCTTGTTGCCCTGAATATCCTCAATGGTGTCCAGACGCTCCTGGAGCTTGATCTCCATCAGCTTTGCCTTGAGCATACGGAGCGCTGTCTCCTTGTTTTGGAGCTGGGAGCGCTCGGTCTGGCAGCCGACCACGATGCCCGTGGGCTTGTGGACGATACGGATCGCGGAGTCGGTCTTGTTGATGTGCTGACCGCCCGCACCGCTCGAGCGGTGCGCCGTGATCTCAAGATCCTCGTCGCGGAGCTCGACCTTATCCACGTCCTCGAACTCGGGCATGACCTCGATGGATGCGAAGGAGGTCTGTCTGCGCCCGTTCGCGTCAAAGGGAGAGACACGGACGAGGCGGTGAACGCCGTTTTCGCTCTTGAGATAGCCGTATGCGTTGAGCCCGTTGATCATGACGGTTGCGCTCTTGATGCCCGCGCCGTCGCCGTCAAGCCAATCTGTGAGCTTGACCTGAAAGCCGGATTTTTCCGCCCAACGCGTGATCATACGGTAGAGCATCTGTGCCCAATCCTGCGCCTCTGTTCCTCCCGCGCCGGGGTGGAAGGAGACGATGGCATTGCTCTTATCGTATTCACCCGAGAGCAGAACCTCAATGCGGCGATGCTCCGCGTCTGCGGAGATCTCCTCCAATTCGGTCTGTACCTCCTCAACGAAGCTTTCGTCGTTTTCTTCAATTGCCATTTCCGCCAACGCAATGGCATCCTCCAGACGTGCGCAGAGGTGCTCGTAGCCCTCTATCTTATCCTGTGCCTGCTTGATGACCTGCAGGATTTTGCTGGATTTGTCCGCGTTGTTCCAAAAATCGGGCGCCTGCGTTTGCGCCTCCAGATCCTTGAGGTTCTCCTTGGTCTCCTCAATACGGAGTGCCGAGCCGAGCTCCTCGAGCTCCGACCTCATACCGGTCAGTTTGTATTTTGCGTCCTCTAATGCAACGATCAAATGTTACCTCCAAGCCGCACCTGCGGCACTTTTTGTGTGATTCGATATATGATTTTTCATTATAACATGAAAATATGCCGTCTGGCAAGAGCTTTTGCCGATTTTTTTACATAAAATCCAAAAAATTCGTTTATTTGTGGTATTTGGTACCCTTAAGAATGGAAAAGGAGCGGTAGAGCACCTCCAAAAGCAGGGGGCGCATCATCTGGTGGGGGAAGGTGAGCGTGGAGACTGACAGACGAAGGTCACACGCCGCCTTGACCTCGGGCGCGATGCCGTGAGAGGAACCGATGATGAGACAGAGCGAGCCGCCGTCCGAGACCGCCGCCTCAATCCTTTGCGCGAGCGCCTCCGAGGTGAATTGCTTGCCCTCCACACAAAGCGCGATGCGGTACGCGCGCGGGGGAATGACGGCAAGGATCCGTTTGCCTTCCTCCGCGAGTGCCGTGCCGATCTCGGCGGGAGAGGGGTCGTCGGGGAGCTTATATTCCTTGAGCTGGATGACATTGGGCTTGCAGAAGGCGTTGAGTCGCTTTTCGTATTCCGCGACCGCGTCTCTCCAATAGCTCTCCTTAAGATTTCCAACGGTGATGACCGTGACAGATATCATAAAATTCCCTCCATAGATAGCTCGGTGACCCGTTCGGGGCAAGCCACGCACAGGGCGACCTCATAGTCCCGCAGGGCGTTTTGGCAAACCGAAAACGCGAGATCGGGAGTGTTGTTTTCCTGACTCAGGTGAGCCAGCATCAGGCTTTTCGTCCCCGTGGCACAAAGGCGTGCGGCGAGAGCGGCACTGTCGAAATTGGAAAGATGCCCATAGCGAGACGCGATGCGCTGCTTGAGCGGATAGGGATAGGGTCCCGTGTGGAGCATATCAATGTCGTGATTGCTCTCCAAAATGACCGCGTCACAGCCCAAAAGCGATCGCTCGACTGTTTCGGAGACGTGACCGATGTCGGTCGCGTAGCCGATGCGGAGGCATTTCCTTTCGGTCGGGATCTCGATAAGATAACCGACCGAGCCCTCGCTGTCGTGCGGAGTGGGGAAGGACGTGATTGTCATATCGCAGACCTGCTCGGTATAGAGCGGCGAATGCAGGCGGAGGCAGGGCGCGACCGATTGGCTGTTGCGCAGGGCATAGGCGCTCCGCTCCAAAATATGGACGGGGACGGGATGCTTCTTGAGAAAGACGTTCAGAGCTCCGATGTGGTCGCTGTGCTCGTGCGTGATGAAGATCGCGCGGATCTCGTCGGGCGAGGTCTCGGCACATTCGAGCGCCGCACAAAGACGCTTGGCGTTTTTGCCCGCATCGATGAGAATACATCCCTTGGGGGAGCGAATAAGAAAGGAATTTCCCGTCGAGCCGGAATACAGAGAATGAATGCGTACCTCTTTCATGAGAAAAGCTCCTGTATACTTGGGAAGAAGTAGAGATAGATCATGTCGGCGGCAAGCGCAAGAATGAGGGGAAAGATAAGGGTGATCATCCAGCGGGAGCGTGAAAGTCGCTCCTTGCCCTCCTTGATATATTCCTGTTTTTCTGCGTGCGACATATTGTTGGGAAGCTGTTCGGGTGTTGCCTTTGCTGCGTAGAAGCCTCGGTTATAGAAAATGAAGACAATAGCGCTCACTGCGGCAAGTCCGATGTAGATCGGGGTCATAAACCACGCGCCGATGCCGACCAATACGAAATAAAGCGCAACGATCACCGCCGTGTTGAACAGTAGCAGTAATCCAAGCTTTTTCTTGCTCATGTTTGACTCCTTTTTTAAAGTTCTTGAAAAGGGTTAGGGGTGCGGGGGGAAGGGGAAAAGCTTCTTTCAAGAAGGCGGCAACGTGCCGCACCGAATAATCGCCGTTTTTGCCGGCATTATTCGTACGTGAATACCTCGACATTATTATTCCCCCCTCTTTTAAAGTTCTTGAAAAGGGTTAGGGGGTGCGGGGAAAGGGGAAAAACTTCTTTCAAGAAGGCGGCAACGTGCCGCACCGAATAATCGCCGTTTTTGCCGGCATCATTCGTACGTGAATACCTCGACAATATTATTCCCCCTCTTTTAAAGTT
>JAFTJB010000035.1 GCA_017456625.1 Clostridia bacterium | reverse complement strand
CGCAAGCGTATTATAGCCTAACAAAATCATCTCACATTACGCCGTCAATGTCAAGTAGTGGAAACCCTTATGACAATGCTATGGCTGAAAATTTCTTTTCCATTCTCAAAACTGAGTGTATTTACCGAGCGAAAATCCGCACCTATGAGGAGGCGCGCCTCCTCATAGGTGCATACATACAGTTCTACAATAACGAACGTATCCAACTCAAAACAAAACTGACACCACTCGAAAAGCGATGTCAGTTCGTTGCTTAAATTTTAATATTTGCTACCCACAAGGGGCTTTTTGTACTGTCCGCACAATTTGGGGCAGTTCAACTCATGAGGGGCTTGTGTATTTTGAAAACGACGAGGGCGGCATTACCGTCGTCGATCATACCGAATGCCGTGAGGAGGTAAGTATTCCCGAAAAGATCAACGGTTTGCCCGTTACACGGATCGCCGCAAGTGCGTTCCGAAGCTGCGCCAAGCTCAAGGTGGCAACGCTCCCCGATTCGGTGAGGGAGATCGAGCCGCACGCGTTTTCCTACTGTAACAAGCTCACGACTGTCAATTTGTCCCAAGATCTCAAGACGATCGGTGCCGAGGCGTTTTACTATTGTGAGAAGTTGAGTGACGTTGCTCTGCCGCCGTTGCTTGAAACACTTGGAGACCATGCGTTTGACTTGTGCTTTGGATTGGAGTCGATCCATATTCCCGCATCCGTCAAAAATTGGGGACGTGACGTGTTTGCGCGCACCTCGATTGATACGGTGACCTTTGAGGATGGGCTTGAAACGATCGGGGAAGGGGCTTTTTACAACACGAAGCTGACTTCTTTCTGCTTGCCTCAAAGCATGAAACGGATTGAAGCACACGCGTTTGGCAATTGTTTGTTGCTGTCGAGTGTGACCCTTAACGAGGGGCTGCTCTCGGTTGGTAAGGACGTGTTTAAATATGATAGCGTTCTCGTTGAGATCGTCATTCCCGCAAGTGTGAGCGAAATTTACGATCTGACCTTCAATTGTTGCACCAATCTCAAGCGTGCAAAATTTGAAGGAGATGCACCTGACGGATACGTGACGAGCGATCCCGAAAACGCGGTCGTCGGAAACCGTTATACGGTTTATTACCACGCTGATGCGGAGGGCTTTACCGCGCCCGAGTGGAACGGCTACGAGACCGAGATATGGTGAGGAAAAAGCGATGCTTCGGCATCGCTTTTTTCTTTTTTTCTCTTTACAAATGAGCGACAGTGTGGTATAATTGTATATCAGCTTATACCAAAAGGAGATATGTTATGCGTTTGACCTTTGAACAGATCAAGTCGGTTGCCTTTGGCGCGGTATGCGTGGAGCAGGCGGAGGATGGAATTCATTTTGAAAAGCTTACAAAAAAGCAGATTTCCGCATTTGCTGATTTTAGAGCTTCCTTTCGGGAGCGTGCGCTGACGACCACGGGTGTGCGCTTGGATTTTTGCACGAATTCCAAGCATTTGGCATTTTCAACGTCAAGAGGACGGAAGTTTGAGGTCTATATCGACGATCTCCTTTGCCGTCAGTTTGATTGCGATGAATTGCGCGAGGCAGGGCAGTGTGCCGAGATAGAGCTGGTCTCTCCCATCCGTCCCGAGGCGGATACCGTGCGCGTGACGCTGATCTTCCCGAGCCATACGGTCGGTGTTTTGGAATATCTGGAGCTTGACGACGGTGCCACGGTCGAGCCGCACAGATTCGATTGCAGGATGCTCTTTATCGGAGACTCCATCACGCAGGGCTGGGACTCCAAGTACGACAGCTTCTCCTACGCATGGCGCGTTACCCGCTTCTTTAACGCGGAGAGCATCATTCAGGGCATTGGCGGCGCGTATTATCACGAAACGACCTTTGATACCCTTGCTTTTGATCCCGATACGGTCATCGTATCGCTCGGGACAAACGATTTTGCGACCTACAAGACGATCGACGAAATGCGACAGCACGTCACGGCGCACCTGGATCTGATTGCAGAAGCATACAAGGATACCAAGGTTTTCGCGATCTCGCCGATTTGGCGCGCAGATACGGAGGGGCGGGCGATCGGCTCGTTTGAGGACGTGCGCCGTATGCTCATTGAGGAGATCGAAAAACACGGATTGATTCATATTGACGGCTTGTCTCTCGTTCCGCACGCGGCGGAATTTATGGCGGATCAAAGGCTCCATCCCAACGATCTCGGCTTTTCGCTTTATGCGGAAAATCTCATTGCGCAGATGATCAAAAAATAAAACGCAGAGGCTCGGCAAAACGCCGAGCCTTTTGTGTTTTTTTTCATAAAGGTTTGAAAAAAAGGTTTACAAAATGGAATTTTTATGGTATAATAATAGAAATGTTTTTGCAAAAAAATAGCGGAAGGGAGAAGCGTATGCGACTGGACAGGATGCTTTCGGAATGTGGCGTTGCCAGCCGCAGTGAGACCTCCAAGGCGGCGCGAGCGGGAAAGATCACCGTGAACGGTGCGGTGGCACGCAAGCCCGATTTGTCGGTCGATCCCGAGCGCGACGAGGTGGTCTATTGCGGCACTCCCGTGCGCTACCGCAAATTCGTCTATCTTATGCTCAACAAGCCGGACGGCTACATCAGCGCGACCGAGGACGGCAGGGGAGACCCTGTGGTGACCGATCTGCTCGATCTCGAATACCGCAAGATGGGCGTGTTCCCGTGCGGAAGGCTGGACAAGCACACGCTGGGGCTGATGCTCTTGACCAATGACGGTGTGCTGTCACACCGCTTGCTCGCGCCGAAGAGCCACGTTGCAAAGAGCTATGCATTCAAGGTCCGTTTTCCGCTGTCGGAGAGGGATGTTGAGGAGCTGTGCGCGGGCGTGGATATTGGCGGATACGTTACCAAGCCCTGCACGGTCGATTTGCGTGCCGAGCAGGAGGGTGTGATCACGATCGTGGAGGGCAAGTATCATCAGATCAAGCTGATGATGGAGGCGGTACACAACAAGATCACATATTTGGAGCGGATCACGTTCGGACCTCTCACGCTGGACGAGGCGCTTGCGCGCGGAGCGTGGCGAGAGCTGACAACCGAGGAGATAAGGATGCTGCAAGGATGAAATGCGGTTACAGGTAGGGGAAACCCCCACTTGTGCGTTTCCCCTCTTTTCGGCTACGCCGAAAATTCACCCCTTCGTGGCGCTTTTTGACGATGGGGGAATTTCGCCGCCTGCGGGCGGCGACCAACGCCCCACGGCGTTGGATCCGTGCCGCCTTTTGAAAAAGGCGGGCGAAAACTTTATAATAGATTTGGTTAGCGATATTGATACAGAAAGGATCTCTCAATGAACATTAACGAAAGACTCGCGGAAGAATTTAAGCTCAAGCTCGAGCAGGTCGAAAAGACCGTCGAGCTCATCGATGAGGGCAATACCATCCCCTTTATCGCCCGTTATCGTAAGGAGGTCACGGGTAGCCTCGATGATGCCGTTTTGCGTGATCTCAACGATCGCCTGAACTTCCTCCGCAATATCCAGAAGCGTAAGGAGGAGGTCTCCGCGCTCATTACCGCGCAGGAAAAGATGACCCCCGAAATTCAAGCGGCGATCGATGCGGCACAGACCATTACCGAGGTCGACGATATCTACCGTCCCTTCCGTCCGCACCGTAAGACCCGCGCATCCGTGGCACGCGAAAAGGGCTTGGAGCCCCTCGCAGATCTGATCTGGGCGCAGGAGCCTGCCTATACGCCCTCCATCGAGGAGCAGGCAGAGGCTTATATCGATGAGGAGAAGGGCGTTGCGAGCGTTGAGGAGGCGATCCAGGGCGCGAAGGATATCATTGCCGAGAACATCTCCGATAACGCCGAGTTCCGTAAGGAATTGCGCCGCCTGACCTTTGAGTTCGGTATTCTTACCACCAAGCAGGCAAAGGAGGAGGACTCGGTTTACGCACAGTATTACGACTATTCCGAGCCGCTCAAAAAGGTGCTTCCTCACCGCGTGCTCGCCATCAACCGCGGAGAAAAGGAGGAATTTCTCAAGGTAGACGTCTCGGTCGCCTCCGAGATCGTGCTCAACTACCTCTTTTCAGAGATCATTCTCGGCAATAACAGCCCTGCGGAGAAGTACGTTTCCGCGGCGATCCTCGATAGCTACGACCGTCTCATCGCTCCCTCCATCGAGCGCGAGATCCGCAGTGATATCTTCGATAACGCCAGCGAGGGCGCGATCAAGCTCTTTGCCGATAACCTCAGCCATCTGCTCATGCAGTCGCCTCTTAAGGGCAAGACCGTTATGGGCTTTGACCCCGGCTACGCGCACGGCTGTAAGCTCGCGGTCGTGGATAAGACGGGTAAGGTCGTGGATACCGCCGTCATCTATCCCGTCGAGCCCCGTAAGCAGACCGAGAAGAGTAAGGAGGTCGTCAAGCGCCTTATCGCAAGGCATAAGGTAGACGTGATCGCGATCGGTAACGGAACTGCATCCAAGGAGAGCGAGATCTTCATCGCGGGACTGCTCAAGGAGATCACCGCGGACGTAAAATATATCGTCGTGAGCGAGGCGGGCGCATCCATCTATTCTGCGTCCAAGCTTGCGGCGGAGGAATTCCCGGAATTTGACGTTATGCAGAGAAGTGCGGTCTCCATTGCGCGCCGCTTGCAGGATCCGCTGGCAGAGCTGATCAAAATCGATCCCAAGGGCATCGGTGTCGGTCAGTATCAGCACGATATGAAGCAGGCGAGACTCGACGAGGCGCTCGGCGGTGTCGTTGAGGATTGCGTCAATGCGGTTGGCGTGGACGTCAATACCGCTTCCTATTCGCTTCTGTCCTATATTTCGGGCATCAACACCACCTCCGCAAAGAATATTGTAAAATACCGCGAGGAGAACGGTGAGTTTTCCTCCCGTGCACAGCTTCTCAAGGTGCCGCGCATCGGTGCAAAGGCATACGAGCAGGCTGCGGGATTTTTGCGTGTCCCCGGCGGTAAGGAGATCTTCGATAACACGGGCGTGCATCCCGAGAGCTACGAGGCGGCATCTGCGTTGCTGGATATGTTCGGCTACACCAGAGCGGACGTTGCGGCAGGAAATCTCCGTGAGCTCGGTGCAAAGGTGCAGAAGGCGGGAAGTGCCAAGGTGAGCGCACAGCTCGGCATCGGTGAGCCGACTCTCAAGGACATCGTTTCCGAATTGGAGAAGCCCGGACGTGATATCCGTGATACGCTTCCGCCTCCCGTGCTCCGTGACGACATCCTTTCTCTTGAGGATCTCAAGCCGGATATGGAGCTGACGGGTACCGTGCGTAACGTCATCGACTTCGGCGCGTTCGTTGACATCGGCGTGCATCAGGACGGACTCGTCCACATTTCTCAGCTCTGTAACCGCTTCGTCAAACATCCCTCCGAGGTGGTCAAGGTCGGAGATGTTGTCAAGGTTCGCGTGTTGAGCGTTGACGTTCCCAAAAAACGCATCTCGTTGACGATGAAAAACAAATGATCTTAATATATTAAAGCCTCAAAAATGATTTTTTGCGGTTTTGTTCACAAATGACTTTTGGAGTTGTGCAATATACACAATTCGAGAGGCGCAAATTTGGGAATTTGTCCTCTTTCATTTTGACGAAAAATTTGGTACAATAGTATACGGTAAAAACTATAATTTTCCGCTACGTGCGGCATCAGGAGGAGTAAAAAATGGCAAGCTTGTCTCTCAGACACATTTATAAAAAGTATCCGGGCGGCGTAACCGCGGTTTCCGACTTTAACCTTGAGATCAAGGATAAGGAGTTTATCGTTTTCGTCGGTCCCTCCGGTTGCGGTAAGTCCACCACTCTGCGTATGATCGCAGGTCTTGAGGAGATCACCGAGGGTGAGCTCTTCATCGGCGACCGTCTTGTAAATGACGTTGCACCGAAGGACCGTAAGATCGCGATGGTGTTCCAGAACTACGCTCTGTATCCTCATATGTCCGTGTTTGAGAACATGGCATTCGGTCTGAAGCTCAGCAAGGTACCGAAGGAAACCATTAAGAAGAAGGTTGAGGAGGCAGCTCGCATCCTCGACATCACCCACCTGCTCGACCGTAAGCCGAAGGCTCTGTCGGGTGGTCAGAAGCAGCGTGTCGCGCTCGGACGTGCGATCGTTCGTG
>JAFTJB010000034.1 GCA_017456625.1 Clostridia bacterium | reverse complement strand
GTAAAAACAGTGCGTCATCCTGAGCGAGGGAAGAAATTCTGACCGAGTCGAACTTTCGCGCAATGAGGTACGAATGGAGCGAAAGCGCAAGATGCGAAGCATCGAAGCGGGATCTACTGAAAGATCTTGCTGACTTACCAAATGAAAGTTACTTTTCTGTGAAAAAGCATGGCAAAACTCGTTTGTAGATCTCACTTCGGCGTACCGCCTCGTGGTTTTGCTCCGTTTGTACCAAACTGCGCAAAACTTCGACTACGGACATTGCAAAACAGACTTTTATATAACCACAAATTCTGTGTCCTACGCTCAAGATGACGCACTGTTTTCCCATCGCGGTAATTATTTGCACTGCACGAAAAACGACCATTCGGTGCGGCGGCATCAAAAAAGGACAGAGATTTTCTCTGTCCTTTTTAATTGATGTAATCAAGCGCCGAAGTAGCCCTTGGTTGCAAGACCTACGAGGTAAGCCAGGAGACCTGCCGCAGTGGGAGAAGATACCCACGCGATGGCAATGCGCTTCATCACTCCAAAGTTGACGTTCTTGACACCGTAAACAAGTCCCGCACCGATGACCGCGCCGACGACCGACTGCGAGGTGGACACGGGAATTCCCATGAACTTACCCATGAGCAGGACAGTGATCGCCATTGCGATAATGACAAGGAAGCCGTCGATCTGGCTGATGTTCGCAATGCTTCCACCAACCGTCATCATTACGCGCTTGGAGAAGGTGAGAACACCGACCGCGATCGCCAAGCCACCGACAGCTGCCGTTACGATCGCCGCGATGTGGTAATTCTCGGGTGCAACGCCCAAAAATTCATAGAAGGGCTGGAGGAAATCACCAAGTCCCTTGAAGTAGACGTCACTAAAGAGGTTTGCGCCCTTACCCGTTGCATCGTAGTAGAATGCGGTCACGCTCGCCGCGCTGTTCTGACCGATACTGAACGCCGAAAACGCACCTGCCGCGAGATAACCGATCTTGACGACCATATCGTAATTTTTCATCGAGGTGAGTTTCTTTTCCAGGAACTTCTTGACCAGGAAGACCAAAACGAAGGAGATGAGCGCCGCACCGACGGGATTGATGAGCCAGGTCGAGCCGAACTCAAGGATCTCACCGAGGTTCTGATCGAGCACTGCGGGATCGTCGTAGTTTGCGTAGCAAAGACCCCAACCGATGACCGCGCCCGTGATGGACTGGTTTGCGGATACGGGAAACTTAAGATAGCTCATGACGAAGACCGTGATACCCGCGCAGGCGAAGATGATCGCTGCCTTGAGTGCGGACTTCAGCTTCAGCGTGCCCAGCGTGCCCGTCGCAATCGCCTCGTTAACGTCTGCCTCGGATGCGATGACCTCGTTGTTGGTCGCAATGCTGGAGAGCTTATCGATGTTGTTATGACCAAGCAGGACCGCGCCGACCATGACCATAGTGGCGATAATGATGACCGCCGTACGGTACTTGACGACACGCGTCGCGACTGCCGTACCAAACGCGTTGGCGGCATCGTTCGTACCCAGAGACCAGCCCATAAACAGGCCGGCTGTAAGTAATAAATATATCATTTTTCTTTTCCCGCTTATGCCTTTCTCGTGATCAGCATGATCTGGATCTTATCGGCGATATCCTCAATGACGTCGGAGATGTCACAAATCAGCTCAATGAGGTGAGAGAGCTGCATCTTTGCTGCGAGCTCAATGTCGAGGTTGAAGATGTCCTCGGTCAGCTTATCCTCAATGTTGTCCACCTTGGACTCCAGCACGCGGATCTCGTCAAGGATGGAGTGATCCTTCATGAACGCGTTGAGCTTGCTGAAGAGCATACTGATGCTCTGCTCCAAAACCTCAAACTGCTTGTGCGTGATGGTAAGGATCTCTACGATATCGTCCGCAAATGCCTCGGGAAGGCGGATCTTCTGCATAACGATGACCTTCCCGATATGCTCGCACTTGTTTGCGACCTTATCACAGCTGGTTGCGATATTGATCAGATCCTCACGGGTGGAGGGCAGATAAGAGCCCTTGCTGAGCGAATCGATCATAGCACGGAGCGATTTGTCAGCGGTTGCCTCTGCCTGGAACACACCCGTGAACAGGGTACGCAGGGTCTCGGGCACCGTTGCGGTATTCGCCTCGGCACGCATAAAGTTTTCAAAATTGATCAGGCACGTCTCTACGTCCTTGATCTGCTCCACGATCATTGCGTGGACATCGGTGTTCTTGGAAATCATCTCAAAAAACCTCCCTAAATAAAATATAGTGTACTCGTCTATATTTTAACAAATAAAACCTCTTTTGTCAATATCTTTATGTAATTTCGCCAACTCTAATTTACCTAAAACACCGCGCAACCGATGGGCTACGCGGTGTCTTCTTAAGCTTACTTTGTGTTTTTCTGTTCCCTGCCCTCGAAGTGATCCTTGCGCAACCGCACGAAAAGCGACAAAAGCGCGCGCCCGTTGAAGGGGATGAGCGGATACAGATAGGAATGTCTGCCGCCGACGGAACGGTTGGAAACGAGGAGCAGGATGATGCCGACAAGCCCCACGCCAAGCCCCCAAAAATTAAAGAGTCGGATCAGAATGAGCAGTCCCACACGCATGAACTTGAAGGCATATCCCAATTCGTAGCTACGTTGCGTAAAGTTGGCAATGGTGACAAACGCCATATACACGATGACCTCGGGAATGAGCCACCCGATGCTCACGGCAAACTCTCCAAGAATCAGTCCACCCACCACAGAGAGCGAATTAGATAGCATATTCGGCGTATTCATGGATGCCATTCGCAAGCCGTCGATCATAAATTCCACGATGATAAGCTGTGCGAAAATAGGGATACGTCCCGTGTTCATGGGCAGAATAAAGGTCAGCCAATCGGGAATGACGGTTGGATTTTGGATCAGCAAAAACCAAAGCGGGATCATAAACAGCGTCGACCAAAAGACGAGATGCCGCACGAAACGGATATACGTGCCCGTCAGCGGCGGAAAATAGAAATCGTTGGTCTCCTGCAAAAAATCAAAGATGGTGCTGGGTAGGATCATTGCCTCGGGCGAGTTGTCGCAAAGCAGGACTACGCTTCCCTCCAAGATCTGCGCCGCCGCGGCATCGGGGCGCTCGGTGTAGCGGATCTTTGGAAAAGGATTATACCATCGCGACGGGATCAGCGCCTCCGCCAAGGATTCGTGACCGAGCGTGAGGGAGCGCGTTGTGAGGCTATTGAGCTTATGTTCGAGATACGCTACGTCTTTCGCGTCCGCCTTCCCCTCGATATAGCAGAGCACCACGTCGGTCTTGCTCTCCTCTCCCACGTTGACGTAGCGCATGGTCAGGCGCGTGTCACGGATACGGCGACGGATAAGCGCGGTGTTAAATACGATCGTCTCTACAAAGCCGTCGCGCGGTCCGAGCATCACGCGGTCGTTTTCGGGCTCTCCCACCGACCGTGCGGGATAGGTGCGCGAATCGATAATGATGGCATACTTTCCAAACGTCTCCCCCAAAAGGAGCGTCGTGCCCGAGAGCAGCATCTGCAGCATCAGATCTCCGTCCTCGGTCACCTCCGCCTCAACGTAAGGGACGTGATGCTCGGCAAAGTAGGTCGCCGCCGCCCCCTCCTCGTTTGATTTCGGCTCCCCAAGTCCCTTGAGCGACAAAAAATAGATCATGAGCTTCTGCATCGCGCCGCTCTGCACAAAGCCGTCAATATAGTAGAGCGTGACCTCGTCTTTGCCTACGTATAGCGTTTTTTTGATCAGATCGAAGCTTTCCTTCACGCGCAGGATCTCATCCAGCATACGGATATTCTCTCTGTAATCCTCTGTCAATCGCAGCATAAAAGTCAATTCCTTTCCCTATCGTTTCCATTAGTATCTCCCGTTTTTTCGTAATCATGCATTTTCCGCGTGCCTCATGCATACGCTTTGAGTAGCCGACGCGTCGGCAAAATTTCGTGTATGAAAATAGGAGAAGAAAATGACAAACGGATATCTGCCCGAAGGAATGAAGCTTTCAACCGATGAAAACCAAGAGTACCTCGCCTCCCTCGCGGGGCTTGAGCGCGCCATGAACGAGGAAGCGATCCTTGAAGGAATCGTGACGCTGTGCGATGCCGATCTCTGCCTGCACGTCGATCTTGCGGGGATGGAAGGCATTATCGAGCCCGACGAGGCTGTCTTTTGCCGTGCGGGGGAAACGAGAAAGGACATCGCCATCATCTCCCGCGTGGGCAAGCCCGTCTGCTTTACCGTTCTTTCGATCACGGTCGAGGGAGGCAAGGTTGTAGCAAAGCTCTCCCGCCGTCGGGCACAGGAGCGCTGTATCGGATATTACATGGAGCATCTGCGCGCGGGAGATCTGCTGGAAGCGCGTGTGACGCATCTGGAAAGCTTTGGCGCCTTCCTCGATATCGGCTGCGGAGTCTCCTCGCTCCTCTCGGTCGATTGCATCTCTGTCTCTCGCATCTCTCACCCGCGTGACCGCCTCTCCCCCGGAATGTCGCTTTGGGTCGCCGTTCGCTCGGTCGACAGAGAAAGCGGACGGATCTACGCGACCCTGCGCGAGCTTCTCGGCACGTGGGAGGAGAACGCCGCCGCATTCAAGGTCGGGCAGACCGTAACGGGCATTATTCGGAGCGTGGAAAGCTATGGGATCTTCGTTGAGCTTGCTCCCAACCTCGCAGGGCTTGCCGAATTGCGCGAGGGTACCGCCGAGGAGCTTCGCCTGCACATCGGGCACTCCGCCGCCGTCTACATCAAAAGCATCGTCCCCGATCGTATGAAGATCAAGCTCATCCTCATCGACGTCAACTGCGCCGAGCCCCCTCGCAAAAAGCTCCCCTACTTTCTCTCCCCCGCAACCACCCCTCATCTCTCTCATTGGATCTATTCCCCCTCCACCGCTCATCGCTTGGTG
>JAFTJB010000002.1 GCA_017456625.1 Clostridia bacterium | reverse complement strand
TCGCGTCTCCACTCGGCACAGAGGCTACGCTCGGTGTGTCATTCTTGCTATCGACGAAGTATGCCTCGTCGGCTACCACCTCGGTGGCATATCGCTTCTGTCCCTGCTGGTCGGTCCAGGATCTCGTCTGGATCGAGCCCGTGATGCAGAGAGAGGAGCCCTTCTTGAAATATCGCGCAATGAATTCGGCAGTCTGCCTCCACGCAATACAGCCGATAAAGTCCGTAGGAGGATTCGAAGGAGATCCGTCGGCGTTCCTCCCTCCATATCGGCGGTTGACCGCCAGGGTAAACGAGCAGACCGATACTCCGCTCGTGGTTTGCTTCAGCTCCACGTCGGCGGTAAGTCGCCCAACGAGGATCGCTTTGTTGAGATTGAGGGTGGACATGTGTTAATCCTTTCTCGGCTGTTCAAGCCTGTTTAAAATTTCGTTTCTGCGAGCATTGATCTGCTCGGGGGTGAGCGGTGACGCCTCCTCTGGCAAACGCTTGTAAGATGCGGCAAACAGCGCCTTGACCTCCTCGGGAGTCTCTCGGTCGAACCGCTCGCGCTCCCGCAATACACCGATCTGCTTGAAGAACTGCCCCTTTACCACAGTGCCGAGGACGCTCTCCTCCATTTGCGCCAGCTCACGGAGCTGACCGGGAACTCCAAGGTAACGCCGCAGGATTGGCGGGAGCTTTGCCCATTCCTCCTGCGCTCCGTAGTACCCATTCGATGCAGCTCGCTTGAGCATCTGCCAAAGCTCCTCGTCCGTCGGTTCCCCTGCGGCGGCAAAGGTCATATCGTCTATCTGCTTACGCAAGGCGGCAATGTCGGGCGGATAGCCCGTATGGTGAGGAATCAGATGGTCCAATGCTGTCATGACGACATCGTAATGATCCTTGGCAAACATGCGATGCCAAAGCGCCATGGTTGCTTCAATCGCCTTGGGCGGGAGCTTTGCATAAAAGTGTGGGTATGCCAAGCGCAACGTTGACAATACAAGCGATGTTTCTTTTTCAGTCATGATGTGCCCTCCGTAAAATCTGCATAAATTGTTTGCTCCTCTGCTTCAAGCTTTTTGTAATGAGCAAGAAAAGGGTTCCATGAGGTATCATCATCTGCTGCCTGTCCCCGTCCCGCTCCAAACGCTCCGCCCCTCTCCCACGTCCGCACAGCTGCCTTCCAATCCTTCATGGGATTTCTGCCAACGCGCCAGCCGTTGGATTCGTAATAGCTGATAAACCGCTCGGCATCGACAGAATTGTTCCGAGAGCGGCAATACTCACGAACCTCTTCCAAGGTTGGCTTGACAAAGCGCTTGACCTTTTCCTCCGTGGGCGTTGCCCCCTTGGGGGCCGCGTAAGCGGGGGGTAAAATTTCTTTTGGACTTTCTTGGTCTTTTGCTTTTTCTATTTCTTTTTTGGTTCTTTTTTCTTTTTCTTTTTCCTTTTCTCCTTCTTTCACCTTTTCTTGCAATTCTTGAACGTTTCTTGTCACGTTCTTGTCACGCTCTTGAACGGTTCTTGTCACGCTCTTGTCCGCGTCGAAGAACATATCTTGCACATTTTCTTGCTTCTCCCTACGCATGATTTGCCGCTCACGGTCTCGCTTTTTTCTCGAAATCTCATAAAAAATCAATCCCGCAATCGCCTTTGCCGCCCCCTCAAACCGTGGGGGCTCGATGTCGTGACGTATATACTCCGCAATTGCCAAAACCAAGCGTCCACATTCCTCATGTGAAAGCTCCGTCATGGCATCGACCCAAGAGTAGTGGAATAAAAAATATGATTTATCCATATCATTGCTCCTTCGCAAAATCTATAATTGTTTTCATTTCCTCAAGCGAGCTTTGTTTCGCTTTAAAGATATCGTCAGCTTCTCCGACGACCGCATGGAGCCGAGTTTTCACCTCGCAAATATCATCGCACATGGAATAAATATGAGCCTGCAACAGACCATAGCGATGTGCAACATCAAAAAGCGTATTTTCACTCGGCTTTGCAGTATTAAACCACCTTTCGCTGAAATCGTCCATCAGCAGTGCAAGTCGTTCTGTGTGAATAATCGCTTCTTCGATTAAATCTCGGGCTTTGATTTGTTTTGAGTTCAACATTTTCATAAAATCCTCCATTTTTATTGACAATCACCACATTTTTGTGGTACAATAAAAGGCAAAACATCGTGTGGTTTACGGTTTTGACCTCATATATTCGTATTTTTGATAAAGATTTAGGGCAACTCCGGCCGCATCAGCAACCTCGGCTTGCGTCATATTCCGCGCAAGCCTTATTTCTTTGAGCTTGTCCATCTTCCCTCACCTCCTTCTCCGACAACGGATCTTTTTGTAGCCGCTCCCGATCCACTTGTGATAATACCGGCGCGGCGAGAATAAGATCGCCCACACGATGCACGGCAGATACAGCGGCGCCATCAGAAGAAGAAAAAGCAACGTCTCACGGATCGCGATCATGCCTCCACCTCCGTTCCATCTGACGGAACCGACGTAGGCTCGCCCTCCGGGAGAGCTGTCACCGCAGGTGACTGAGATGGCTTGTACCGCCAGCGCTTGCCATCGGAGCTCTTGGTCCTGCCGTTGCAGCAATCACGGATAGACTTGGGAGAGACCCCAAGCAGAACCGATGCCACAACCGCATCATCAAAGGTGCGCAGGACGTTGCCGCGCTCGTCAAGGAGCTGCACCGGGCGGG
>JAFTJB010000033.1 GCA_017456625.1 Clostridia bacterium | reverse complement strand
CTGACCGTAGTTGACGCCACCAACGACAATGCTCTGCCCTGCCGCCAAAGCGCGCTCGGGGAAGGTCTTGTCGCATACGCCGAAGCAATACTGCGAGAGATAGGGAATGTTGGAGCGGTAAGGAAGGATCTTCGCGCCTGCGGGCATGATGTGGTCGGTGGTGATGTTATCGCCAACCTTGAGCACCAATTCCGCGCGGATCTCGTCCTCCTGCGGACGGCAATCGGGGAATTTCTTGATGTTGGGACCGCGCATAATCTCCAAGGATTTTGCCTCCTCGGGGCTTGCGGGCTCAATGATCGCGCTATCGTCGATGCGGAACTGCTCGGGCATCTTGATTTCGGGCATCTCGCCAAGCAGGATGGGATCGGTGATCTCGCCCGTCAGTGCTGCCGCAACGGCAGTCTCGGGAGAAACGAGATAAACCTTCGCATCCGCGGTACCGCTTCTGCCCTCAAAGTTACGGTTGAAGGTACGGAGGCTGACACCCGCGGAGTTGGGAGAAAATCCCATACCGATGCAGGGTCCGCAAGCGCACTCCAGAACACGCGCGCCGCTTGCGAGAATATCGGTAAGTGCGCCGCACTCTGCAAGCAGTGCAAGCACCTGCTTGGATCCGGGAGAAATGGAAAGGCTGACGGAGGGGAGAATGGTCTTTCCCTTGAGAAGCTCCGCGACCTTGAGCATATCCATGAGAGAGGAGTTGGTGCAGGAGCCGATGCAGACCTGGTCTACCTTTGTTCCCTTTAGACTCTCAACGGTAACGACGTTGTCGGGCATATGAGGACAAGCGATGAGAGGCTTGAGCTCGGAGAGATTGATGTCGATGATTCGGTCGTAAACTGCATCCGCATCGCTCTCGAGCGGTATGTAGTCCGCTTCTCTGCCCTCTGCGCGGAGGAAATCACGCGTGATCTCATCCGACGGGAAGATCGAGGTGGTTGCGCCAAGCTCGGTGCCCATGTTGGTAATGGTCGCGCGCTCGGGCACAGTCAGAGTCTTGATGCCCTCGCCGCCCCACTCAATGATGGAGCCGACACCGCCCTTGACGGAAAGAATTCTCAAGATCTCAAGGCTGACGTCCTTCGCGGTTACGAAGGGACGGAGCTTGCCCGTGAGGTTGACCTTGATCATCTTGGGCATAGTGATGTAGTACGCGCCGCCGCCCATTGCAACAGCCACGTCAAGTCCACCCGCACCGAACGCGAGCATACCGATTCCGCCGCCCGTAGGGGTATGGCTATCCGAGCCGATCAGCGTCTTTCCGGGAATACCAAAGCGCTCCAGATGCACCTGATGGCAAATGCCGTTGCCCGGACGGGAGAAGTAGATGCCGTGCTTCTTTGCGATGGACTGAATGAAGCGGTGGTCGTCTGCATTCTCAAAGCCCGATTGAAGGGTGTTGTGATCGATATAAGCAACGCTTCGCTCCGTGCGCACACGGTCGATCCCCATTGCCTCAAACTCCAGGTACGCCATGGTACCCGTCGCATCCTGTGTCAGTGTCTGGTCGATGCGAAGTGCGATCTCGCTTCCGACCGTCATCTCACCGCTGATGAGATGTGCCTTGATAATTTTTTGTGCAATCGTCATTCCCATTTTTATTTGCTCCGTTTCTGCATGTGGATTCTTGCGTTTTCAATGTGTTCAATAGTCAGCTTTTCAGCCAGGTCTGCATCTCTCTTCTCCATTGCCTCGTAAATGGCACGGTGCTCGCTGGCAGACTGCGATGCGCGGCTCTCGTTTTCAACCGATTTCTTACGGAATTTCTGCGTTTTCTTGTGAAGCGGCATCAGCGTATCAAAAAGCACCGAGCTTCCGCTGAAGCGGTAGATAAGCTGATGGAAGCGGCTATCCATGAGTCGGATGCTCTCCGCATTCTTCTTGGTAACGTAGAATTCCTGCAGCTCCACCGTCTCGCGCAGCTCACGAAGCTGCTCCTCGGACATATGCAGAGTTGCCTCTCTCGATGCCATTCCCTCAATGCGTAGACGGATCGCGTAAATATCCGCAAGATCCTTGTCTGTGACACCGACGATCAGAATGCCCTTGGAGGAGATCTCCACCAGGTGCTCCTGTTCTAAGCGGCGCAATGCCTCGCGAATGGGCGTACGGCTGACACCAAGGTCGCCCACCAGCTTCAGCTCGGTCAAAACTTCACCGATCTGATAGGTTCCGCAGAGAATATCAGTCTCCAAACGGTCAAAGACCTGCTCTGCGAGTGATAACGTTTTATGTTCCAGCATATCAATAATCCTCTCTTCCTTGTATTCCGTTATACGCGACGGAAACGGTCGCCGGAGAGCTCTGCGATCTTCTCCTCCAGCTCACTGTTGGAAAGATTGGTCTGTCTTCCATCCTCGTATTCCTGATCGATCCACTCCTTGAGCGCAAGAACGAGCGGATCGCGCTTATCGATCTGATTCTCCCCTGTCAAGCGGTAATTTTCGTTGATCCAATACGCAATTCCCGCAAGTCCGGACGTCTTTCCGATCAGAACGGACGCGCCGCGACCGAGGATCTTCTTGGTATCGAAGATATTGTAGATCTCCTCGTCCTTGAGAAGTCCGTCTGCGTGAATTCCCGCGCGGGTGACATTGAAGTTTCTGCCGACAAAGGGGGTCATGGGTGGGATGTTGTATCCCATCTCGTGCGTGAAGTAGTCCGCGATCTCGGTAATGACCGTGGGATCCATGCCGTCAAAGGAGCCGCGCAGGGATGCGTACTCAAAGACCATTGCCTCAAGCGGAACGTTACCCGTGCGCTCACCGATACCGAGGAGAGAGCAGTTGACTCCACTTGCTCCGTAGAGCCATGCCGTGGTCGCGTTTGTGACCGCCTTATAGAAATCGTTGTGACCGTGCCACTCCAGCATCTCGCTGGGAACGTCGGAATACTTCTGCAAGCCGTAAATGATACCCGGAACGCTTCGCGGCAGAGAGACCTCGGGGTACGGAATGCCATATCCCATGGTATCGCAGGCGCGGATACGGACAGGGATCTTCGCTTCCTTGGACATCTTCATCAGCTCATTGACAAACGGAACGACAAAGCCGTAGAAATCGGCGCGCGTGATGTCCTCGAGGTGGCAACGCGGCATAACGCCTGCCTCAAATGCCTCCGCAACGGTGGAAAGGTAGTAATCCATGCACTGCTTTCTCGTCATCTTCATTTTCTTGAAAATATGATAGTCACTGCACGAGACCAAAATACCCGTCTCGCGGATGCCGAGGTTGCGCACCAGCTTGAAGTCCTCCTTGCTCGCGCGGATCCAAGTGGTGATCTCGGGGAATTTGTAGCCAAGCTCCTGGCACTTCTCCACTGCCTCGCGATCCTTCTGACTATATACGAAAAATTCGGTCTGACGAATGATGCCGTAAGGACCGCCCAGACGGGACATGAGCTTGAACAGATCCACGATCTGCTTGACGGTATACGGCTCGACCGACTGCTGTCCGTCGCGGAACGAGGTATCCGTGATCCAAATATCCTCGGGCATGCCAAGCGGCACGCGGCGATGGTTGAACGCTACGCGCGGCACGTCGGTGTAGGGGTACTCATCGCGGAACAGATTGGGCTCTGCTACGTCCTGCAACGAGTATTTATAGTTCTCTTGTTCCAGTAAATTGGTATGTGGGGATATCTCTAACATATCTATTTACCCTCCTTTTGTGTTTCTGTATACAATTATACAGTATTTCGTTGTATTTGTCAATACCAAAACGCAAAAAAAGGCAGTGTACAATGAAATATTTTCCTTGACACGGCGCCGTTCTGCATATATAATAAAGGTAGAGAAAAAAGCCTCTTTGGAAAGGAATTTCACAAATGAAACTCATGATTGCATCGGATCTGCACGGATCTGCCTATTATTGCAAGAAGTTAGTCGAAGCTTACCGCGCAGAATCTCCGGATAAGCTCCTGCTTTTGGGTGATTTACTCTACCACGGACCGCGCAACGACCTGCCTGTCGACTATGCGCCCAAGGCGGTGATCGATATGCTCAACCCCCTCGCGCAAAACCTTCTTTGCGTACGAGGGAACTGTGAGGCGGAGGTAGATCAAATGGTATTGAAGTTTCCCGTCATGGCAGATTATGCATTTCTTTCGGTCAACGGGATCGATATTTTTGCCACACATGGACATCTGCACGGAGAACAAAATCCGCCTCCTCTCGCAGAAGGCTCGCTCCTGCTTTGCGGACACACGCACGTCCCCGCCTTCAACCGCTACGAGGGCTATCTCTACGTCAATCCCGGTTCCCTTTCTATTCCTAAAGAAAATTCTCCACACAGCTACATGATCCTCGAAGATCACACCCTGACATGGAAAACGACCGACGGAGAGATCTACCGCAAGGAGACCGTTTAATATACGCAAAAAGGAAGCTTCCCACGGGAAGCTTCCTTAAGAGTGTAGACGAAAGGCATACCATTTGTAACGATGAACAAAAGCCTTAGTCGCTTTTTCTTTGAAGCCAAAGGCGCAAAGAAAAAGCTTGCAAAAAGAAACGCCGAAAAAATATTTCGCGCTCTGCGGAGCGCGAGGAGGGCTACGCGCCCTCCACCTCGCAAGCTTTTGAAAAAGCTTGACCAAAACTTTTCGTCATTATGACAGTGCTAACACCTTTGTCAGCAAGCTGGAAGCTTCCCATAGGAAGCTTCCTCTTTTTTACACCTCCTTGAGCAAGGACTCAAGAAGGGCGACGCGTTCGTTTGCAAAGTGGTATGCGTTTTTGTAGTCCTCTGTCTCCTTTGAACAGATCTCAAGCTCGGAGAGGACGGTATAGAGCTCCACCTCGTTGAGAGGCGTCTCGTTATTCAAAAGATAGAGCAGCTGCTCCTTTGCGCGGTCGTAGCGTGCATCGTGCATCAATAGCGCTATACGGATATGCTTTGCAAAAAAGCTTGTCTCCTCGGCAGTCGCGAGATAATCGTTCACCCTTTTGATATCCTCCAGCGCCAATGCATCAAGCGCCTCAACGTAAGAGGAAAAAGGATGATTCCATGCAAAAAACGGCTCTGCTGACACATCATCGAGCATATCCGAATACAGCGTTGACGAAATGCGCTCCATATAATGAAAAAAAACACGTGCTTGCGCCTTGATATGCCCTGTTTGGTACAGAGTTTTTTCAGCGTAAGACAGTGCCTCGTCAAAAAAACGGCATGACGAACGCAACCTGCCATGCCAAAATTCCGACATCGCAATTCCAACGTCGCAATCGGCAAGCAACAGGCTGATCTCATCATCCGGTTCCGGACAGCCGGAAAGGCAGAGGCTTCGACACCCCCACCAATCTCCGGCTGAATATGCTCTTTTGATATTGGAGAGACTATTCATCTTTCGATAAACAATCTCATCCCCCTCCTCCGCCAACAGAAAGCCAACGGGAACATTCAAACGCCCCGCAATGTAGCAGACCGTGGACAAGGACGGTTGCGCAGCACCGTTCTCAATACAGCTCAACATATTCCGAGTAATATGATCGCCCGCAAGCTCTGACTGCGTCATCAGCTTTGCAACACGAAGATCTCGGATCTTTTCACCTATATTCATGAACGGAGCTTACCTTTTTCGGAATTACTCAGCGTCAGCCTCGACAGCCTCGTCCTTGTATGTACCGAGCTTCTTCTGAACCTTTACCTTAGCGTCTGCGTAGGTAGCCTTAACCTTGTTTGCTGCCTTACCGGGAAGCTTCTTTGCCTCGTTTGCAGCAACAACAACCTTTGCGGAGAAGACTCTGCAGCCCTCTACGAAGGTCTTTACGCGACCTGCGAGAGTCTTGCGGTACAGGAACTCGTCGATGAGGTTGTACAGATCATCCATCTTTGCGTTTACTGCGCCGTCAACAACGCCAACAATGCGGTCAGCGGTCTCGGTGTAGATGCCCTCTGCTGCGTAGCGAGCCTGGTCCATACGGATTGCGTACTCTGCGTCTGCCTTATCCTCGATCGCCTTTGCCTTTGCAATTGCGGGAGCGAGCAGGTTTGCATAGTCGCCGTCCATCTTCTTCATCAGCTTATCGTACAGCTCAACCTTCTCCTCAACTGCAACCTCGCCGTTGGTGAGGTTGGTCAGACGAGCCTCGAGCTCCGCGATCTGCTCCTGAGACTGTGCCAATGCGGTGGAAGTCTCCTGAAGCTTGCTCTCGGTAACTCTGATGTATTCCTCAACCTGAGCCTTATCGTAGCCGTTAAATTTGTTCTTGAATTGCACGGAAATCTCTGCCATGATTCAATTCCTCCAATTTTTTACTGATAAATTGACTGAAAGGATATATGTTCCCATCAAATCTTATTACACATATAAATGATACCACATTTTGCTCATAAAAGCAATGTTTTTTTTGTTTTTTTCTTATTTTCGTCATCTTGCACAATTGCAACCGCTCTTTTTATTCAAAAAGCCAAATGTACAATTTTACATCTGAAAAAGTGCTTTTCCGATCAGAATTTCATGGTCAGCTGGTCGGTCTCGCTGATGTTATCGAGCACGCCGTTGGCACGGAGCATATCGATGACGGACTTACTGAGCTTGGCACGGATCTGAAGATCCTCGACCGAGAAGAAGGACTCCTCGTCTCTCGCTTTGATGATATTCTGCGCGGCGTTTTCTCCAAGTCCGGGCAAGGACGAAAACGGCATACGAATGGCGCCGTCCTCGGGCAAAAACACATAGGAATGTGACTTTTCCAGATCGATGGGCAGGAAACGAACCTTACGCGCCATTGCCTCGTTGATGAGCTGCAGAACGGTCACGCTCGCTTGCTCCTTGGGGGATGCCTCCTTGCCTCGCCTCTGAATGTCACGCATGACCGCCACGACGTTGGCTTTTCCTCCCATGACGATGGTCGCATCGAAACCGTTTGGCGCGACGGTAAACATGGTGCAGTAGAACTCAACGGGCTTGTGGACCTTATACCACGCCAGACGGATCGCGGACATGACGTATGCTGCCGCGTGCGCCTTCGGGAAGAGGTATTTGATCTTCTTACACGAAAGGATATACCACTCGGGAACTCCGTGCGCGCGCATATCCGCCTCCCATTCGGGCGTGAGTCCCTTTCCCTTTCGCACCGCCTCCATGATCTTGAAGGAGGTCGCGTTTTCAAGTCCGTAGCGGATCATATCGAGCATGATACCGTCACGGGTACCGATGACGCGGGAAATATCACAAATTCCCTCCTTGATCAGATCCTGCGCGTTGCCGAGCCACACGTTGGTTCCATGGGTCAAACCCGAAATCTGAAGCAGGTCGGCAAAGTTTCTCGGCTTCGCGTCAAGCAAAACCTGCTGAATGAAGGGTGTTCCCAGCTCGGGAAGTCCGTAGGTACCGATGGTACATCCCTCGATATCCTCGGGCTTGATACCGAGCGGCGCGGTGGACTCGAAGAGCTCGTAGACCGAGCGGTCGTTCATTGCCACGTCGAGCACCGAGGTATTGGTAAAGATCTCAAGCCACTTGTACTTGGTCGGCATATCGTGTCCGAGCTCGTCGAGCTTGAGGATGGTATCGTGAAGATACGAGAACGCGAAGTGCGTGGTGATGATATCCGAGTTGGGGTCGTCTGCGGGATGCTGAACGGGGGTAAAATCGTAAACGTCCTTGTTCTGCGGAACGACAATAATTCCACCCGGATGCTGACCCGTGGTCTTTTTGACACCCACACAGTTCATGACGAGACGGTTCATCTCGGCACGCGGCAGGCTGATCCCCTTTTGCTCGACGAATTTCGCGACGTAACCGTACGCGGTCTTATCGGCAAGCGTACCGAGCGTTCCCGCGCGGAACACGTGTCCCTCACCGAAGAGCTCCTCGGTATATTTGTGGACTCTTCCCTGTACGTCGCCCGAGAAGTTCAGGTCGATATCGGGAGATTTATCGCCGTAGAAGCCGAGGAAGGTCTCGAACATGATATCGTGTCCGTCCGCCTTGTATTTGGTGCCACACTTGGGACACATTTTATCGGGCAGATCAAAGCCCGAGCCGACAGAGCCGTCGGTAAAGAACTCGTTGTGCTTACAGTCGGGATTGGGACAGTAGTAGTGCGGCGGCAGTGGATTGACCTCCGAGATACCCGCCATGGTCGCCGCGAAAGACGAGCCGACCGAGCCGCGTGAGCCGACGAGGTAGCCCTGCTCCTCGCTGTAATGCACAAGTCTCTGTGCGATCAGATAGAGCACCGAAAATCCGTTCTTGACAATGGAATCCAATTCTCTCGCAAGTCTCGCTGAAACAAGCTCGGGAAGCGGATCACCGTACATGGATTTGGCTCTCGCCCAGCACATATCCTGCAATTCCTGCTCCGCCCCCTCCATCTCAGGGGTAAAGGAGCCGGGCGGAATGGGACGGATCTTTTCGATCTGATCCGCGATCAGATTGGTATTGGTGACAACGACCTCGTAAGCCTTTTCCTCTCCGAGATACGCAAATTCCTCCAGCATCTCGTCCGTGGTACGGAAATAAATACCGATATCACGGTCGAAATCCTTGAATTTCTGTCCTGCGAGAAGGATCTTACGGTAAAGCTCATCCTCCTTGTTGAGAAAGTGCGCGTCGCAGGTGGCGCAAACGGGCTTGTTGTATTTTTCACCCAACGCAACGATGCGTCGGTTGAGTTCCCGCAAGCCCTCGTCATCCGCAACCGAGCCCTCGGCAATGAGGAAGCGGTTGTTGCAAATGGGCTGAATCTCAAGATAATCGTAGAAATTGACGATCTCCTCGATCTCACTCTCGGGGCGGTTCTCAAGGATCGCGCGGAAGAGCTCGCCTGCCTCACACGCCGCTCCGACGATCAAGCCCTCGCGGTGCCTTTCCAGAACCGTTTTGGGAATACGCGGAACGCGCTTGAAGTAGTTAAGATAGCTGTACGAGATCAGCTTATACAGATTTTTCAGTCCTACCGCGTTCTTGACGAGCAGGATCTGATGATAGGGCTTGAGCTTTAAGGGATCTGCCTTTTCGGTCATATCCTTTTGCAGATCCGTAAAGCTCTCGATCTCCATCTTGTGCATGATCTCCTGCATCCGTAAATAGATCATGGCAAGCATTTCGGCATCGTCACACGCACGGTGGTGGTTGAAGTCGCCCAGGTCATACGCCTTGCCGATGGCATCGAGCGTATGCTTTTTGAGCTCGGGATTGATGTGCTTGGAGAGTGCCAACGTGTCGAGATAAGGATACGCGAACGGCAGCTCCGCAAGCGTTGCGAAATGACGGATGAAGCCGATATCGAAGTTTGCGTTATGCGCAATGAGAAGCGGCAGCTTTCCGTTTTCGTTCGGCTCGGTTCCGATAAACGCGAAGAAATCGCGCAATGCCTCGGGATATTTGGGCGCGCCCTGTACCATCTCGTCGGTGATGCCCGTCAATTCCACGATGTTCTCGGGAATCGGACACTCGGGATCAACAAAGGTATTGAAGCGCTCAGTCACCTTGCCGTTTTGGATCTTGACCGCGCCGATCTCGGTGATCATACAATTTCGCACGGACAAGCCCGTGGTCTCGATATCAAACACCACGCAATCTGCCGCAAAGGAGGGATCAAAGTCTCCCGTCACGGCACTCGCGGTATCGTTTACAAAATAGCTCTCAATGCCGTAAATGACCTTAAAATCGCTGTCCTTTGCCACCTTCTCGTAAGCGATCATCGCCTCGGGATACGCCTGCACGTTTCCGTGGTCGGTGATGGCAACGGCGGGCATGCCCCACTTGAGGGCAGTTTTGACCGCCACGTCGGGCGCGATCAGCGCATCCATTGCGGACATGGTGGTGTGCAGATGCAGCTCCACGCGCTTTTTCTCTGCCTTATCCTTTCGCTTGGAAAGCGAGATCTTGGCAATATCGGTATAGTAGAAAGTATAGTCCAGGTCTGTCTTGCCCTTTCGGGTGACCTTTTTGACGTATCCGCGCATGGCAACGACCGCACCCTTGCCGATCATGCCCTCCAATTCCTTTGCCGCCTCGGTCTCCATACCGAAGGTGCGGTGCTCGATGGATGCGTTCCCGTCGTAGAGATCAAAGGTCACGTCAAATTTGTCGCCGCCTCTTCCCTCCTCCATGGTAAAGCCGAAAACCTCACCGCAAAGGACGATATTTCTCTGCGGCTTATCGATGGAGGCGATTGCGGTGGGGGTGATCTCAAAGGGCTCGCCATATATGTATTCGGGGGCGGAAATATCGTAAAGATTGTGACCGATGCGGCAGGTACCGTTCTCAATGACGGGAATTGCGACCTCGGAATAGATGGTTGCCGCACGCGGTAAAGCCTCCTTTTCCTCCTCGACGGGACCTCCGAGCTCTCGGCTCTCCTGCGCGTGCTGCATGCGGATATACTCCGCCTCTGCCTTTGCAGCCTGCTTTTCCAATTCCAGCTGGCGCTGTCTTGCAGCCTCATTGTATTCCGCGATCGCCTGCTCATCCATGCTGTCGATCTTGACACGGATGCGGTCACCGAACTCCTCAAGTATGATCTCCTCCATGAGCTTTGGGGTCTCGGCTCTGTACATCAGCCCGACACCGCCCTCGGCTACGGGAATGGAGATCTCAAGCACGTCGTTTGAAAGTCTGTAATCGCATCGCGTAAAAAAGCCGTTCGCTACGATTCCGCGGCGGTTGGTCTCACGAAGGAGATCGGGGATCTGCGCTCGGTCAAAGTGCGCGTTTGGATAGCGCGGACGGAAGCGCATGACATTGAGCTCATACGCCTGTCGGATCTCCTCCTCGATCGCGTACAGCGTCAGCTTTGGAATGACGTGCGGAAAAGCAACAGAGACCTCAAGGGCTCTCTGTTGCTTGTCCGCGCGCATCGAGATGCTTTGGGGATCCGCCGTCCGCAAAATCTCCTCCGCCTCCGTGCTCGGTGTATATCGGTTTAAGATTTCCAATAAGCTTTTACTCATGTTCGATCCGTTCTTTCAAAATACGAATTTCCTGCAAAAGTCTGTCAATAATGGCATCCTCGGGGATCTTCTCAACGATCTCTCCGTGACGGATGAGAACCGCCCTGCCGACCTCGCCCGCAATGCCGATATCCGCCTCACGCGCCTCGCCGGGGCCGTTGACGATGCATCCCATCAGTGCGACCTTGACGGGAACGTCCTCCAGCCCCGCCTCCTTGACCGCCGCCTCAAAGCGCTTAACACGCGAAATGAGGTCGATCTTGGTGCGCGAGCAGGTGGGACAGCTGACGATATCCATGCCGCACTGCCCCTCCACGCCAAGCGCGCGAAGGATCTGCTTTGCCGCACCGACCTCCTCTACGGGATCATCGGTCAGCGACACGCGCAGGGTATCCCCGATGCCGTCACACAAGAGCGAGCCGATGCCGACCGCGCTCTTGATCATGCCGCTCTCGCCTCTCCCCGCCTCGGTCACGCCAAGATGCAGCGGGTATGGGCACGCCTCAGCCAGCATACGGTTTGCGGCGATCATCTCCGCCACGGTAGATGCCTTGATGGAGATGACGGTATCCTCAAAATCAAATTTCTCAAGCAAGGATGCGTGATAGAGCGCGCTTTCACAAAGCGCCGCCGCATTGGGCGCACCGTGCTTGGCAAGGATATGCTTTTCGAGGGATCCGCTGTTGACACCGATGCGGATCGGAATTCCACGGCTTTTGCATGCCTCGCAGACCGCGCGCACACGGTCGTCCTCTCCGATGTTACCGGGGTTGATACGGATCTTATCAAAGCCCAATTCCGCGCATCGCAGCGCGATCTTATAGTCAAAATGAATGTCCGCGACGATCGGCACGGTCAAGCCCGCCTCCTTGATCGCCACGACGGTATCCGCCGCCTTCATGGTTGGAACCGAGATACGCACGATGTCACAGCCCGCGTTCTGCAAGGCTCTCACCTGCGCGACGGTCGCCGCCGCATCCAGCGTATCGGTATTGGTCATGGATTGGATGGCGATGGGATGATTGCCGCCAATCGCCAAATTACCAATTTTTACTTCCCTGCTTTTTCTTCTGATATCGTTGTATTTCATAGTGCGATAATATCCTTAATTGCAACAAGGACCGCCAATGCAAGCAGAATGACGAGTCCGATAAAATTGATCATTCCTTCGACCTCTTTTTTGACGGGCTTGCGGCGAATGATCTCGATGAGATACAAAAGCAAATGACCGCCGTCAAGCGCGGGAAACGGCAAGAGGTTCATGATGCCGAGATTGATGGAAATGACGGTAACAAGATAGAGCACGTTGAGAATTCCCGTCTTCGCTACGTCCGAAATGGTCTTGGTAATACCCACGGGTCCCGAGACCGCCTCCACGCCGAAGCGCCCCGAGAAAAGTCCAACGAGCGAATCGTAGACCATTTTTACCGTAGAGGTGGAGCGATACCACGCGTGCTTGAGAATAGTGCCAAATCCAAATTCGTCCTCGCCGTAGACCTTAAAATCAAGATCTCCGAAAACGGTGTTGGATGCGGGATCGACCGCCGTCGGAACCTGCACGGGCTCCAATTCGATCTCCTGTCCGCCGCGCTCGACCGTAAAGGTGATGGGCTTGTAGCCCTGATTCATGATCTCGTACGCGAGCTCGTAGTAGGTGTGAACCGAGGTGGAGTTGACCTTGATAACGGTATCTCCGATCTGCAGCTTCTCCGCACTGAGTGACTGACGGAGCGCGGTATCGAGGAATTCCTCATTCAAGGAAACATTCTGCAAGACCGCATCCACGACCATGCCTTCCTCGTTGGTACGAAGCACACCGATCTCAAAAACACCCGTCTCGGATGCCTCGATTACCTCGCGAAGCTGATTGAGAGAATGGATACGAACAGCCTCCGAGCCCTCGGCGCTGTCCTTAACGTAATTGATATAATCGTTTGGCAGAAAGCCGTTTTCCTGCGCGGTCTCGGCGGAATACTGAACGTAAAAGCCTCCGACGGTGGTGGTTCCGACCGAATTGACCCCCGACGCCCATACGATGCAAAACATCAAAAGGAAGCCGAGGAATACGTTCATAAAGGGACCCGCGATCGAGATCAGGATCCGCTTCCAGACCGATTGGTTGCAGTAGGCACGCTTGGCAAGCTCGGGATCGACAGGTGTCTCCGCGGGAGCCTCCGTCTCGATCTCATCGGTCGAGTTGATCAGAAGATCGTCCTCCTTCTTCTCGCCGTTGTCGCCCTGCACCACCTCCATACCGTTCTCGCCCAGCATACTGACGTAGCCGCCGAGAGGAAAGAGACGGAGCGAATAGAGCGTTCCGCTTTTTTTGGAGCGTTTGGAGAGGATCTTCGGTCCCATACCGATCGAAAACTCCAAAATTCCGACACCGCACGCGCGTGCCGCCAGAAAATGCCCCAGCTCATGAATAAAGATGAGCAAGCCAAACACCAAAAGTGCCAAAATGATATAGGGGATACTCAAAATTCAAACCTCCGTGAAAAGAGCTGTTTTTGCGTGATGCCGCCAACAGCATTGGCGTTTTTTTATGCTCCCAAAGCCTTATTTGACCAAAAGCTCGGTTGCAAGCGCTCTTGCCTTGGCATCGAACGCAAAAATATCCTCAATCGTCGTTGCCGCTTTTGCATCGGTCAGTCTCTCGACCGTCTCGGTCACAACGTCAAAAATATCGGTAAAGCCGATCCTGCGGTCGAGGAACGCCGCAACGGCGATCTCGTTTGCCGCATTGAGAACGGCAGGAACCGCGCCACCGCGCGCAATTGCGGTCAACGCCAATTGCAGCAGCACAAAGGTCTCGGTATCCGGCTTGGCAAAGGTAAGAGACGCGATGCGTGTCAGATCCAACTCGGGAATGACCGCATCCAATCTGTCGGGATGTGTCAGCGCATATTGCACGCACAGGCGCATATCGGGCACCGACATCTGCGCAATCACGCTATTATCTATATATTCGACCGCCGAATGCATTATGCTTTCGCGATGCACCAAAACCTCAATACGGTCGGGTGTGACGTCAAACAGATGCGCCGCCTCAATGACCTCAAAGCCCTTGTTCATCAGCGTTGCGCTGTCGATGGTGATCTTCGCGCCCATATTCCATGTGGGATGTGCGAGCGCACGTTCAACGGTGATGTTCGCAAGCTGCTCCCGCTTCATACCGTAAAACGGTCCGCCCGATGCGGTGAGCAGGATGCGCTTGATGCGCTTCTTCCCACCCGAGCGGAGGCATTGGTAGATCGCGCTGTGCTCGCTGTCTACGGGAAGGATGTCGATCCCTCGCTCGCGCGCAAGCCCCATAACGATCTCACCCGCGCAAACAAGCGATTCCTTGTTCGCGAGCGCCAATTTCTTTCCCGCGGTCAGAGTTGCAAGGGTTGGACGGAGTCCCGCCTCACCAATGACCGAGTTGACCACGACCTCGTCATCGTCAAACGGCATCGCGATCATCTCACAGATACCGTCCATGCCCGAGAGCACCTTGATATCGGTATCGGCAAGGCGCGCCTTGAGGTCTCTTGCCGCCGCCTCGTCCGACATGGCACAGACGCGCGCACCGAGTGCCCTTGCCTGCTCCTCGACACGTGCCGCGTTTTTATTTGCGCAAAGCGCATTGACACGAATTCCGTTTTGTACCGCTACGTCGATCGCCTGCTCACCGACCGAGCCGGTGGAGCCGAGGATCGACACGGACGGATATTTCGCCATATCCTTCATAATTTCCTCCCAATCAAAGGACCGTCAAGAAGTTAAAAAATCTCGAGAACACGAGCAGAACCAGCGCGACCGCCAGAATGGAATCGAAGCGATCGAGAATGCCGCCGTGTCCGGGGAAGATCTTGCCGTAATCCTTGATGCCGTATGTACGCTTGATGACCGACATAGAAAGGTCTCCGATCTGCGAAACGACGGAAACGATCAAGCCCGCGAGCGCAAAGACCAGAAGATCCGCGTGGAAGACGGTGGTCGCGTCAATGACGATACCGAATACGATCATGGCAATGATGCAGAACAAAATACCGCCAACGCTTCCCTCGACGGTCTTCTTGGGGCTGACGTCGGGAATGAGCTTATGCTTGCCGCCGCGTCCGAGCAAAAGTCCGCAGAAATACGCAAAAATGTCGGTGATCCACGCGCCGATGAAGATCGCAAGATAGATGTATCTGCCACCCACCTCATAGTCATGCACGAATACGATCGCGCCAAAGCCTACGATGATGTAAAGCATGGCAAAAATCACAGCACCCATTTGCTGTACCGTGTATTTTCCGTGCGAAAAGATGAGCACCGAGAACAGATACAGAACGGTAATCATGATCGCCGCGAACGCGATATCGACCAAAAGGATCAAATTGTTAAGGTAACGGATCAAAAACGGGAATGCCGCCGCAGAGAGATAGAACGGAATAGAGATCGCAACAGATTTCTTCAGTCCCATGCAGGAAAGCATCTCATAAACCGCGATAAGCGCGCACAGCGCAATACCGATGGGCAATGCAACCGTATCGGCAAAAATCAGCACGGGGATCAGGATCGCGATCAGCACGATGGAAGTGAGAATACGAGTTTTCATCATACACCTTCTTATTTTTTATTTTTACGGGTCAAACTCCACCGTAACGGCGTTTTCTTGAATAAAACGCGGCAACGGCACGGTCAACGTCCTCTGCGGAAAAATCGGGCCAGAGCACGTCGGTATAGTAATATTCGGAATACGCGGATTGCCAAAGCAGAAAATTGGAGGAGCGCAGGTCGCCGCCCGAACGGACGATGAGGTCGGGGTCGGGACAGCCCGCGGTGTAAATATGCGCGGAGATATCCGCCTCGGTCACCTCAGTCTTGCCCGCGCGGATCAGCTCGTTGCAGGCGTGCGTGATCTCTTCCCTGCCTCCGTAATTGACCGCGATGTTGAGCACGAAGGGCTTATGCGCGGTCTCTCGGTCGATCCTTGCCATTTTCTCCTGTAGCTCCGCGGAAAAGATGGACAAATTACCTATGAATTGGAAGTGGACGTTGTCCTCCTCCATCTCCAAAAAGCACTGCTCAATATATTCGTCAAACACCTTCATGATGGTATCGACTTCCTTTTGCGGGCGCTTCCAATTTTCGGTAGAAAACGCGTAAACGGTCATATAGCGCAGACCGATCTTCTCACAATAGCGTCCGATCTTTTTAAAGGTCGCCGCGCCGTGCGAGTGTCCGTACTCTCTCGGCATACCGCGCCTCTGTGCCCATCTTCCGTTTCCGTCCATGATAAACGCAATGTGCTGCAAGCGCTCGTCCACACGGACCGCCTCCGCAGGCTTATTTTTCTTCTTCCAAAACATAAGCTTTCTCCATTTTCATCACAGTGTCTCTTGAAAAAGGACGCGATGGCGCGTCCTTTTCCTAAGCTGATCGATCAGATCTGCATGATCTCCTTTTCCTTCTTGGAGGTAATGCCGTCGATCATTTTGATGTAACGGTCGGTGAGATCCTGAACAGCCTTTTCGCCTGCCTTCTGCTCATCCTCGGTCATAAGACCGTCCTTCTTCTGCTTCTTGATGTCATCGTTTGCATCGCGGCGGATGTTACGGATCGCAACGCGTGCCTCCTCGCCCATCTTCTGAATCTGCTTGCCCAGACCCCTTCTGTGCTCCTCGGTCAGAGGCGGGAAAATGAGACGGATGACAGAGCCGTCGTCCTGGGGCGTGATGCCAACGTCGGAGGTCAGGATCGCCTTGACCATTGCCTTGAGGGTGGAGCGGTCGTAAGGGGTGATGGTCAGCGTTTTGGGGTCGGTCACTGCGACGGACGCCATATCCACCAGCTTCGTTGCCGCGCCGTAGTATTCAAACATGACCTTGGACACAACTGCGGCGTTTGCCTGGCTTGCGCGGATGGTGGAGAGATTGCTCTCATACACGCTCACGCTTTTTGTCATCTTCTCTTCGGTTTCTTTGGTATTAAATTTCATAGTCTTGTCCTTGCCGCTCTCGCGGCTTCCTTTCTTACTTATCTCTCAGATTAAATTCTATCAGCAATGGATCGCCGTACCGACTGCCTCACCCATGACGGCGCGATAAATGTTTTCGGGATCCGCGAGACCGAAGGCATAGCCCTCAATGCCGTTATCCATGCAAAAGATCGCAGAGGTCATATCGAGCGCGCGCAAATTCTCATCAAGGATCTGACGGTAGGATACGTCGGTATAACGGATCGCCTCGGGGTTCTTCCTTGGGTCGTCGCTATAGATCGCGTCGATGTTCTTTGCCATCAGGATGCAATCCGCGCCGATCTCTGCCGCGCGAAGTGCCGCAGCCGTATCGGTGGAAAAGAAAGGAGTTCCGAGTCCGCCGCCGAAAATGACGACCTTGCCCGCTTCGAGCGCCTTGATCGCATCGCGCGAGGTGTACGTATCCGCAAACGCCTTCATTTCAACGGAGGTCATGACGACCGCATCCATGTTGGCACGCAAGAACACGTCCTGCAGGGCGATCGAATTGATCACGGTTGCCAGCATACCCATGTGATCGGCACGGCAACGGTCCATTCCCGTTCCCTGTCTGCCTCTCCAGATATTGCCCGCTCCCACGATCACCGCAACCTCAACACCCGCATCGAGGCAACGCTTGATCTGCTTTGCTACGGTCTCCATGAAGGAAAAGTTCAAAATGCCATCCTGCTCTGCCGCAAGTGCCTCGCCCGAAAGCTTGAGCAACACTCTCTTGTATTTCGGTTGATTCATCGTTGTCACCTTCCTGAATTCAGAATATTATATTCCTTTATATTTTACTACAAAATCCTCATTTTGTAAACACCTTTTTTGTAAATAAATCCACAACTTTGCGCTTTTTATCAAAAAAAGATCGCCCAACAGAGGTCAGGCGATCCTTTTTGTTTCATTTTAGAAGAAATCAGTTCTCGAATTCGATCTTCATCTGGGAATCGAGCGCCTTGCGGTGCTTATCCATGAGTGTCTGGATACGCTTAACAGGATTGAGAAGTCCGCTGATGGTCTCGTCGTTGTTGAGCGTATCGATGAGGTATGCAATGTACTTGCACATATTGACCTCAACGAACCACTCCTGCTTTGCGAGCTCGGGGCGACGGTAAACGAGGTTGGTGCTGAACACGCGGTCAAGCACGCCTTCCTTGTACGCTGCCTGGAACTTTTCAACGCCCTCGGTGAAGAGACCGAAGGTAGCGAAGCAGAATACGCGGTTTGCGCCCTTCTCCTTGAGCTGCTTGCAAACGTCGATCATGGACTCGCCCGAAGCGATCATATCGTCAACGACAATCACGTCCTTGCCGTGCAGGTCCTGACCGAGGTACTCGTGTGCCTCAATGGGATTACGGCCGTTGACCACGATGGAGTAATTACGGCGCTTGTAGAACATACCGATGTCGAGTCCCAGGACAGAGCTGTAGTACATGCAGCGGGACATTGCGCCCTCATCGGGAGAGATGATGGCGAGGTGATCCTTATCGATCACAACGTCGGGTACTGCACGAACCAGAGCCTTGATCATCTGGTAGGTGGGCTGTACGTTGTCGAAGCCCGAGAGCGGGATCGCGTTACAAATTCTGGAATCGTGTGCATCAAAGGTGAGAATGTTGGAAACCCCCATTGCCACAAGCTCCTGAAGCATGAGCGCGCAGTCGAGCGACTCTCTGCCCGAGCGCTTGTGCTGTCTGCCCTCGTAGAGCATGGGCATGATAACGGTGATACGGTTAGCCTTACCGCCGATTGCGGAGATGATGCGCTTAAGATCCGCGAAGTGATCGTCGGGGCTCATGGGCACCTCTCTGCCGTACATGTTGTAGGTTACGCCGTAGTTAAAGGTGTCGCAAATAATGTAAACGTCCTTGCCGCGCATGGACTCGTGCAAAATACCCGTTGCCTCGCCCGTTCCAAATCTCGGACAGTCTGCATCAACCAAAAAGGTTTTTGCATCCATGCCATGTCTGCGCCAATCCTTGAGATAAGCATCTACACGGGCCACGAACTCCTCGCAACCCTTCATGCCGATCACTGCCAATCCACCGTACTGATACTCCTTCATTGTTTCTTCCTCCAAAAATACATTTTTCTTTATAGTCCCCAATTCGCGGCACACGGTGTGATGTGCCGTGCTGACAGGTAATTTTTCGTCAGTTTAATGCACAAAAACGTCCGTATGCCTCGTCCCACATATTTCTATCGGTCGAAGGCTCGTATCTCTTGAGCTCAAAGGATGCCGCAACGATCTTTCTTGCCTCGGAGAGATCCTTGACGGCGCCGAGCGCGATTGCCTGCATCATCAGGTTTCCGATGGCGGTTGCTTCCTCGGGACCTGCCGCTACGGGAATACCGCAAGCGTCTGCCGTCATCTGGCTGAGGAACTTATCCTTCGTTCCGCCGCCGACAACGTGAATGACCTTTGCCTTCTTGCCCATGAGCGACTCGATAGACTCAACGGTCTTGCGATACTTGAGCGCCAGGCTCTCGTAAATGCAACGAACCACCTCGCCGACCGTTTCGGGCACGTGCTGACCCGTGCGGCGGCAGAACTCGCGGATCTTCTCGGGCATATTGCCGGGCGTTGCAAAGGAGGGATGGTCGGGATCGATCAGGCTTTGGAAGGGCTTGCACTCCTTCGCCCATGTCTCCATCTGTGCAAAGCTGTACTCGTTACCCTCGCGCTTCCACTGACGGCGGGATTCCTGAATGATCCAAAGTCCCATGATATTCTTGAGGAAGCGAATGGTTCCCATCGCGCCACCCTCATTGGTAAGATTGAGACGGTTGCTCTCTGCATTGATGAGAGGAGCCTTGAGCTCCGTTCCCATGAGAGACCACGTTCCGCTACTGATGTAAATGAAGTCCTCCTCCTGCGTGGGAACCGCGATGACCGCACTTGCGGTATCGTGGGACGCAACGGTGAGAACGTCCGCGTTGCACTTACCCGTCTCGCCCTGAACCTGATCGAGGAGCTTACCGACCTTATAGCCGGGCTGAACGATGGGACCGAAGAGGCGGCGAGGAAGTCCGAGCTTATCCAAGAGCTCAAACGCGTATTCGCGGGTGTTTGCATCGAGGATCGCACCCGTGGAAAGGATGGTATACTCGTTTGCCATATTGCCCGTGAGGAAGTAGTTGAGCAGGTCGGGAATGTTGAGCATGCGCTCTGCCTGCGCTACCATCTCGGGATTGTCACGCATGTCTGCGGCGAGCTGGAAAATAGTATTGAAATTGATGCGCTGGATGCCGCCCTTGTTATAGAGCTCATCCATCGAAAAGTATTTTTCTACGTAATCCACGATGCCCTCGGTGCGGGTATCGCGGTAATGCATGGGATTTGCGAGCATTCTTCCCTGCTTATCCAGAAGCGCGTAGTCAACGCCCCATGTATCGATACCGATGGAAGTGACGTTGTCCTTCTCGAGCACGGTCTTAGTGATCGACTGCTTGATCTCGTGGAAGATACGCAGAATATCCCAATACATTCTGCCGTTGGTGATCACGGGATCGTTCGAAAAACGGTGATTCTCACGCAGGGTGAGCTTTTCTCCGTCAAAGCTACCTACAATACCTCTTCCGCTGGATGCGCCGAGGTCGATCGCAAGCATTTTTAATTCAGCCATTTGCAACCTCCAAAAAAGTATAAATAATTAGTTCGTACAAAACAACCGTATTTATTATATCACAAGCATCCCACTTATGTATGAACAAACAATGAACAACAAGGGTTATTCTTCACAAAATTTGGAAAAAGAGATCGAACCGTAAGAGATTATTACAAGACCCTCCGACTACCGTTAAACGACCAAATGGTAGGCAATGCGCGCGTCTCCGTTTTGCAGGTAGATGATCCCGCAGCGCTCAAAGCCGCATTTTTGCAGGACGTGCTGCATGGTCTTGTTGTTCTCGTGGGTATCGATGCGCAGATTTTTCACCGTCTGCAAGCAAAAATCCACCACCGCACGGATCACACCGCGCACAGCCCCATCGCTTCCTACTCGGTGAATGACACCGTATGGCTCGTCATTTTTCCACGCGCCGTCATAGATCCTTCGGTAGGTCTCATCCTCCTCAAGCCCAAAATAAAAGACCGCATGAATACATCTGTCCTCCTCTACAACGTAGAGTCGGCGGCTTGCAATATCCTCGCGGATCATCGCCTCGGCGGGATATCCTCGCTCCCATTGCGTTTCGTTCCCCGTTCGGTCCATATAGTCCTTTGCCGCGCGGTAGACACGCACGACCGCTTCCATATCTCCGATTTCCGCATTTCTGATCTGCATAATTACTCCATTATTATAAGACCGCGCAAAACGGACATCCGCCCAAGGCAGATGTCCGTATATTTGCATTATTTGTTCTTGAAGGTATTGACCATACCGAGGATATCACCAAAATCGTCGTCGGAGGTCGTCTGTGTGACGGGCTTCTTGACCTTGATGACCTTCTTCACGGTAGTCTTCTCCTCTGCTACGGGCTCTGCCGCGGGAACGGTGCCCTTGGGCTGAAAGGGAGAGCCGGGATTGGTCTTGATCTCCTTGCCAAGACGGTTTGCATCCTCGGGCTTCTTCTCAAAGCCGGTTGCAATGATGGTGATCTTCATCTCGTCCTCCATCTCGGGATCGAACGCAACACCCCAGATGATGTTCGCATCGGGATTTGCCTCGTTGGAGATAAGGGTAGATGCCAGAGTAACGTCGTCGAGCGAAATGTCGGGGGATACGGAGAAGCTCATCAGGATGCCCTTTGCACCCTTGATGGAGGTCTCAAGCAGCGGGCTGGAGATTGCTTCCTTTGCCGCAAGCTCTGCCTTATCCTTACCGGTTGCGGAGCCAACACCCATGTGTGCATAGCCCGCATTTGCCATAACGCTGGTTACGTCAGCAAAGTCGAGGTTGATGAACGCAGTGCCCTGAATGAGGTCTGCGATACTCTGTACACCGCGACGGAGAACGTCGTCTGCAATGCCGAACGCATTCATAAGCGTGATCTTCGCGTTGGAGACCTCCTTCAGTCTCTCGTTGGGGATCACAATCAGAGAGTCAACGTACTGTGCGAGCTCGGTAATACCTGCCTCCGCGTGCTCGGTTCTTCTCTTACCCTCGAAAGCGAAGGGCTTGGTTACGATACCGACGGTGAGGATATCCATCTCGCGAGCAACGCGCGCAACGATAGGAGCCGCGCCCGTTCCGGTGCCGCCGCCCATACCTGCGGTGATGAATACCATATCGGTGCCCTCAAGCAGCGCACGGATCTCCTCGATGGATTCCTCTGCTGCGCGCGCGCCGATCTGGGGATTTGCGCCTGCGCCAAAGCCCTTGGTGATCTTCTCGCCGATGACGAGCTGATTGGGAGCCTCGGACTTGCGGAGCGCCTGACGGTCGGTGTTGACCGATACGAATTCAACGCCCTGAATATTGGTGGTGATCATACGGTTGACCGCGTTGTTTCCGCCGCCGCCAACGCCTATTACTTTTACCTTGACTACCGAGTCAATGGTATCATCGTGTTCAAATGTCATGTTTGACCCTCCCGAACTTTCTAATTCTTTCTGTATTTCCGTGTGCATAGATCCACTTATATTATATCTTACTATGTTTTTTCAAATATTTCAAGATGTTTTTCGATTTTTTTTTGGAAATTTACATTTATTTTTCAAATTTTAACAAAAAAAGAGCCGAAAGGCTCAAAAAAAGAGGCGGAGCTCGCCTCCGCCCTGCGGTCAATCGTATAATTCTGTGCTCTCGATCGCTTGGTAAGTCGGCTTGGACGGATTTGAAACGTTGATAACGGCATAACCGACGTCGCCCTTTTCGCGCAGCACGTCTGCAAAGCGGGCAAATTTGGTATCAGTGTCCGCAAGAGTCCCAAGCTCGAGGCGGATTCGATCACCGAACACGCAGGAGAGCGAGAGCTTATCCGAAAAATCAACGTAAGTCACACTGTCCATAACGTCGTGCCGCTTGAAGACCTCCAGCAGCTCCACGATATATCCGTAATCGATATTCTGATTTGCGAACGCGACCTTCCTACCGACCGTTACGCTCGTAACGGCGGGAAGCTTGACCTTCAAAAAAGGAGAAAATGCCGACGGATCGGCATTTTTCTCCAAAACGAGCAAATCGGTATTCAAGGAATACCATTCCGAGCCCGCAGAGGTGTACATGACGTTTTCCATCTCGGTGACGGTGATGGTCACCTTGGAAAAACCGCAAGAGATCTTGATCGTGCGCAAATTCGGGCACGCCAAAAAGATCTGATTTTGCAATTCTCCGCCCGACTTTGCGAAAAATACGGAAAATATCTCGTCACCCTCCTTGATACCGGACGCCGCAATGATCTCCTCCGCGGTGCAGGCAACGTTGCCCTCCACCACGATCTCGCTCACGGTACACAGCGGCATGATCGCGAGCATCAATCCCGTGATCAGGATCAATCCGACCACGACGATCATCACGATCTGCAAAATGCGCAGTCGCTTTTTGGTCTTTTTCAGATTTTTTCTGGTGACGGGATGCAACGAGGGATCGTTGGTCTCATCCGTAGCCCTTATCGTGGGCGCCGCCTTTTGCGGTGCTTGATTTTTCACTTCCCTGTTCATAAGCTGTCCTCTTTTCTGTTTTCAGGATTATTTTTGAGTCAATTCGCAGATCTTTTCCCAAATGCGACGGTTGGCATCCGTTACGGCAAAGCCCGCGATCGCGCGCTTCATATCCGCTGCCCTTGCGGGATCCTCAAGGATCGCTCTCGCGGCATCGGTCAAGGCACCGTCCCCGAGTGTTTTCTCCTCGGTCAAGATCGCCGCCCCCGCATCCGCAAACTCCTTTGCGTTGTGGTATTGGTGGTTCTCCGCGACGTTCGGTGAGGGGATCAGGATCGCCGCCTTTCTCATCAGCGCAAGCTCCGAAAGCGTCATGGCACCCGCGCGGGAAATGACGAGATCCGCCGCCGCCATCCGTAGCGGCATATCGTAGATATAATCGGTCAGCGTGCAATTTTGACAGTGCTGCAGTCCGTACGATGCGTAAAGCTTTTTCATGTCCTCGTAATCGTCCTTCCCCGTTGCGTGAACGTGGAGGAGCCTCGTATCCTTGGAGGAATAGTCCCGCATCATGCCAAGCACCGCCTCGCTGACGGGTGCCGCGCCAAGGCTTCCCGCAAAGGAGAGGATCATTTTTTGGTCGGGCGCGATCCCCAATTTTTCTCTCGCCTCCTCATAGGAGATCATGCCAAAGCCACGCCGCAGGGGGTTACCGACCTTGGTTATCTTTTCATGCGCGCGGATCCGCTCCGCCGTGCTCGGGAAATTGATCCAGATCATATTGACCTCATCCTGCAAGCGACGGATCGCAAGTCCCGGGAAGGAATTCGATTCATGTACCGCCGTGGGAATTCCCATGCGGGTCGCCGCCGCCATGATGGGCCAACAGGCATATCCGCCCGTTCCGATGACGAGATCGGGCTTGAAGCGCTTAATGATATTGGTTGTGCGCGGCATATACGGCGAGGTCGCCGCGAGCCAATACGCATGAAGTCTCTTTGGAGAAAGCTTGGATGCCTTGCGCGGTATGCCTTTGGATTTTGTAAAATAGAGCTGATATCCCTCACGCGGGACGAGGTCTACCTCCTTACCCTTCTTGTTTCCGACGAAAATGACCTCGGAATCGGGGGCGTTTTGAAGGATGGTTTCTGCGATCGCCAACGCGGGATTGATGTGCCCCGCCGTTCCGCCGCCTGTCAGTATCACGCGCATATCAGATCACCGCCTCGGGGATAGGTGCCGCATTCCAAAGCACGACGAGCCCGATGAAAAAGACGCTTGTAAGCATTGCGGAGATCGAATACCAACGGCGGTCTCCCTTGAAGTACGGCATGAAGCTGAACAAGAGAAAGCTTGCTGCGGCGATGCCGAAGATCGCAAAAACGCCCATGGTCAGTCCGTCAAAATGCTCGGTTGCGAGCTTTTTCCCCAACACGATCAGCCACAAAAGGAAGATCGCGGAAAGACCGCCGACAATTTTGAGCGTGCGGAAAAAGTTACGGGTTCTGATTTTTTTCATAATGGTCTTCCTTTCGTTGTTTTTTGTGTTCTCTCATGAATTATAACAATCCCTCAGTCACCTTCGGTGACAGCTCCCTTTACACAAGGGAGCCCATGAAAAATCGCTTGTTCTTTCACAGAAACAGTTCTTCAAAATTTGCAATACATAAAAAGGTTTGCACTTATTTGCCTCCCCTGTGTAAGGGGAGGTGGCTCGCAGTGCGAGACGGAGGGGTTGTTTTATATATCTTCCTGTGTTGTCATCTCCACAATGTGATCAATATGCTCACAGACCTCGAGAAAATGTTTGTTGATATCTTCATTGGTAAATCTGACAACCTGCAATCCATATTCCTGCAAAAACTCGGTTCGCGCTGCATCATATTCAAATCCTTCTTCCGTATGATGCTGTGATCCATCAATTTCTATCACAAGTTTTGCTTTTGCTGAATAAAAGTCCGCAATGTATTTTCCTAAAATTTTCTGTCTGGTAAATTTCACGGGATATTCCCGCAAAAAGTCATACCATAATTTCCGTTCCTCTCGGGTCATATTCTTTCGCATGGTTTTCGCAAGCGGAAGAAGAAGCTTATTATTCTTTCTTTCCATAACCAGATTATACTCTCTTCCCACTACAGTAGCGCGAGATGGCGAGAATGATGCCGACCTCAACGATCTGAAGCATGAGAGAGGTGCCTCCGTAGCTGAAGAACGGAAGTGAAATTCCCGTATTCGGCATGGAGTTTGTAACGACCGCGATATTGAGGATCACCTGCAGGGCAACCTTGAAGGTGAGTCCGTAAACAATAAGTGCGTTGCATTTATTGGGTGCGTGTCGTGCGATGTAAAAGCCGCGCCATACGAACAGACCGAACAAGCCAAGCACCGCAACGGCACCGACAAATCCAAGCTCCTCGCATACGATGGTAAAGATAAAGTCGTTTTGCGGCTGGGATACGTAGCCGAATTTTTGTCGGCTGTTTCCAAGCCCCGTTCCAAACAGCCCTCCCGAGCCGATCGCCATAAGTCCCTGCAGAGTCTGCCACGCAGAGCCGAGCGGATCGGCATCCTCTATAAAGAGCCACGTCGTCACACGCGCCTGCGCGTACGGAAAGATCAGGATCAAAAGGCACGCCGCAACGGCAAGTGTACCGAGGATCAATGCAAGATATTTGATACGGGTACCGCCCAAAAACATGACCGATACACCGAGCATACCGAGGATCATGATACCCGAAATGTGCTTCTCAAGCATGACCAGCACAACCAGCACACCCATGATCATTCCGGGATAAAGAATACCGTAGCGGAAGCTGCCGCCGAATTTGTGCGTGGACATGATTGGCTTTTCAAAGCTCGACATATATTTGGCGAGCACCAGAACGAGCGCCGTTTTTGCGATCTCCGAGGGCTGGAGCGTGATGACCTTGAAATCCAGCCACCGCTTTGCTCCGCTTCCGAGGTCACTTCCGACAACAAGAACCAAAAGCAACAAGACCACGGAAACCGCATACAGAATAATTCCAAAATCCTCCCAGAATTTCGGAGTACAGAATTTGACCACGATCGCGGTAAAGGCGACCGCCATGATCAGAAACACAAGATGTCTGGCAATAAAATAGGTGTTATCGTCGTGATATTGCTCCGCATACACCGAGGATGCGCTGTAGATCATAACGCAGCCGAACAGAATCAATCCTGCGGTAATGAGGATCATGGGAATATCGGGAGCCCCCTTGGCAAGCGCCATTGGATTTTTCGGCGTCTGCTCGGTCGGTGCGGGCGGCGGTGCCGTCTCCTTCCTCCGACCTCGGAGCGACAACCTGCGGCGCCGGGGTGTGAGTTTTTTTTCGTCGTTCATGAAGCGTAGCCTTTCGTGGTAATGTGATACCGCCGAAGGGCGATACCGTCAGACGTAGAGTGCGTACCAAGCCAAAATGCAGAAGAGAGCCTCGGCAATTGAGAATACCGTGACCACAGTGTATTCGTTCCATCCGCATTTTTCAAAATGATGATGGAGCGGCGCCATACGGAACAGGCGCATTTTGTTAAAGAGCTTATAGCAAACCCTTTGCAAGAGGCTGGAGAGCATTTCAATGATATAAACGCCGCAAAGGATGATGCCGATGATCAGCTCGTTCATAACGATCGAGGTACCGATGACCATCGCTCCCAAAAAGAGCGAGCCCGTATCCCCCATAAAGATCTTTGCGGGGTGAAAATTGAAGATGAGGAAGCCGAGACATCCGCCGATGAGAAGCCCGCCGACAATGGCAACTCGCTCATCCGCATATTCAAATCCGTAGATCGCGAAGAAGACACCGATGACGAGCGTCACAGAGCCCTCCAAGCCATCCAAGCCGTCGGTAAAATTCGAGCCGTTGACGACACCGACGATCACAAGGAGCGCGATGGGATAATAAAACCAGCCAAAGTCTATGCTGATATCGGTAAACGGGATCCATTGCTCGGTCTCAATGTTGCCCGTGTAGCCCATCACGCAAAGGAAGCCTGCGGCGACCGCGGTCTGCAAAAGCAGCTTCTGCATTTCGCTGAGTCCCTCGTTTTCCTTTTTGACGAGCTTGGCGTAGTCATCCACAAAGCCGATCGCGCCGTTTGTCACCGCAAACGCCAAGGTGATCGCCAAGGGAATGTAGTAGTTCGTCGTACCGTTGACCAGCAGCGTCACAAAGAAGATCGCCATCACGATTAGGGTCGCAAGAATAAATCCGAGTCCGCCCATAATGGGAGTTCCCGCCTTGGAGCGATGCCACTCGGGTCCCTCCTCGCGAATATACTGCCCCACCTGTCGCGCGCGGAATAATTTGATCAGAAGGTATTCCGAAATCGCCGTGATACCCAAAACAACGAGCACCATACCGACAATTTCCATCGTAAAGTATTCCATTCCTCTGTTTGCTCCTTTTTATCACGGACATTCTGCCCGTATCACGCTTTCATGTTTTTCTGCAAATAATCGATGAGTCGCTCGATGCCGACCGCGCGGCTTGCCTTGAAGAGCACCGCGTCACCCTTTTGGAGTGTGGATACCAGATGTGCCCCGATCTCCTCGATGACGTCCTCATAGTAGGGGAAATTATCAATGCGATCCGCCTTCATGCCACATTGCATCGCGCCGACGGCAATGAAGCTGCCGCCCTTGCCGAGCGTGATGAGACGGTCGACCGATTTTTTTGCGAGATGCGCGCCGACCTGGCGATGAAGCGCCGAGCTTTCCTCGCCCAGCTCCAGCATATCGCCGAGCACCGCAACGGTGCGACCGCCCTTGAGCTTATGATAAGCGTCAAGCACGTCGATCGCCGCTTGCATGGATTCGGGAGAAGCGTTGTAGCAATCCTCCATAAAGGTCATGCCCGCAAAGCTGACGATATTCTGACGCAGATTCTCGGGCGCGAAGCGCAAGAGTCCCTCGCGGATCTCCTCCGCCGTCATGCCCGAAAGCACACCGACCGCAAACGCGAAAAGCGCGGAATAGACGTTATGACGTCCGACCACGCGCACACAAAGATCCTCGGTCAGGCATCCGTTGTAAGCAATATCAAAGCGCGTGCAATCCGCCTCTACTCTGATATTCTTTGCAAAAAAGTGCGCATTTTCGCGTTCGGTCGAAATATAGAGCGTTTTGTAACTTTTTCCATTGACGTTGGCAAGCAGAGGCTCATCTCCGTTGAGGAGCAGGATGCCGTCTTGCTTGAGACCGCAGAGCACCTCGAGCTTGGCGCGGCAGATGTTCTCTCTCGAGCCCAGCATCTCCATGTGCGAGGTACCGATGGTGGTAATGACCGCAATATCGGGCTGTGCGATGAGAGAGAGTCTTTCGATCTCGCCAAATCCACTCATGCCCATCTCCAATACCGAGTATTCACACGCCTTGGGGATCTCCAGCATGGAGAGCGGCATACCGATGACGCTGTTAAAGTTTCCTTTGGTCTTAAACGCCTCGTAGCGAACCGAGAGGACAGACGCGATCATATCCTTGGTCGTGGTCTTTCCAACGCTTCCCGTAACGGCAATGCTCTTTGCCTGCAGGGTCTCCATGTATTGAAACGCCAGCTTTGCCAGCGCATTTTCGCAATCCTTAACGACGATGGCGACTGCCCCCGCTGCCGCTATGGGCTCGCGGTATTCCTCACAGAGGATCACGCGGCATCCGCGCTCGCACGCCGTCTCAATATAGTCGTGTCCGTCCACGCGCTCACCGCGCAGTGCGCAGAACACGGTGTCCGCATCCGCCTCACGCGAATCGGTACAAATTCCACACACCGAAACAGATGCGGTGTTTCCGTAAATGGTAGTGGTGTCACACATCTCGGCAAGCTGTTTGGGCGAGATGCTTCCAAAGCTGAACATTGTTTTCATTGCGGTCTACCTCCGTTTCCTTGCGTGCGGCGTTCTCTGTACGCCTCTTCTGCGATCTTTTTTTCCGAAAAATCCCGACGGACGTTGCCGTCGATCTCATATTCCTCATGTCCCTTCCCTGCCAAAAGGATCAAAGCATCCGTTTTTGCGGTCAGGATCGCGTGTCGGATCGCTTCACGTCGGTCTGGTATGACCGTGCAGTCGCAATCCGTAGGGATCCCCGAAAGGATCTCGCCTAAAATTTTTTGTTTGCTCTCCGTGCGTGCGTTGTCGCTCGTTAAGACGATGCGATCCGCGAGCTCTGAAGCAATGCGCCCCATCACGGGTCGCTTGGATCGGTCGCGGTCTCCGCCACAGCCAAAGAGAAGCACAAGCTCTCCCCTTTTCAGCTCACGCGCCGTCAACAGCAGTCGCTCCAGCGCATCGGGGGTATGTGCGTAATCGATCAGAACCGTGATATCCGCGTCGGGCGGAAGCTTTACGCGTTCCATGCGCCCCTTGACACCCGACAGGCACGCCAATGCTCGTTGGATATCCTCTTTTGCTATATCCAATTCACACGCCACTGCCGCCGCCAACGCCGTGTTTTCCACGGTGAACCGTGCGGGAATGGGAGACGTGATCGGGAAACTGCCCTGCTCGGTTAGGAATTCGTAAGAAACGCCATCCGACCGCAATTCGATCGCATCGGCGCGGTAATCCGCATCCACCCGCGCAGAGTAGGTACAAGTCCTGTCCCGTGCTGCCGCGAGCATCTGCCCGTGCGCATCCGCATCCGCATTGATAACCGAAATTTCGCTCTGTGCAAAAAGCCTTGCCTTCGCCTCGGCGTAATCATGCATACCGTGATGAAAATCGAGATGCTCGGGAGTGAGATTGGTAAACACACCGACTGAAAAATCGATCGGTGCCACCTTATCAAGCGCCAAGGCATGCGAGGAGACCTCCATTGCAACGTATTCGGCACCCTCATCCGCCATTTTTGAGAGGATCCGATACAGCTCCTTGGGATCGGGTGTGGTCATGTTGGCAAGCGGATCGTCCGATCCACTCTCCATTTTTTGTCCGCGCAGCTCACAGCCGAGCGTACCGATCAGTCCACAGGAGTGACCTGCGCCGTTCAGAATTGCCGCGATCATGGTAGAGACCGAGCTTTTTCCGTTCGTCCCCGTCACACCGATAACCGACAGCCGCCTTGCGGGAAAGCCGTACCATGCGTGATAGAGCTGCGCCAGCGCGCGACGCGTTCCCCGTGCTTTGAGAACGGTCGCTTCCCTGACAGTGGGCAGCTCGCCGTCCTCCTCACAAAGGATCCATCTCGCGCCCGCTCGAACAGCTTCATCGGCGTATCGATGTCCGTCGGTGTGAAGCCCGCGAATGCATACGAACAGGCAATTTTCCCGTACGCGAGTCGAATCGGTCTCGATCGCCGCGACCTCATCATTCCGCCGCTCCTCGGGGCAATCGATCCCCACTGCGGCACATAAAATATCAAGCCTCATAGCGCCCTCCGTTGGAAAAAATATCCGTTTGACTTCCAACGGCAGAGCCGCTTTTTAGTATTCCTCTTCCTCGTTGTAATCGTCATCACCGAGGTAGCGGAAGGTGACCTCGATGACCGAGCCACGCGGTAGCTGTGTACCCGCCGCGACAGATTGCTCTACCACCACGGCACCCGTGCCGCTGGTGTAGTTCTTGGTTCCGAGAATGCGAATGTTAAAGCCCTTATTGACCAACGTCTGATTTGCCGCCGTTGCGGTCATACCGACGAGATCGGGGACCGTAAGCGTTTCAACCTGCGTTTCGTCCTGCGTGGTATAAAGAATGACCTTACCCGATGTCTTCTCTACCGTCGTTCCGCCCTCGGGATACATTTTTTTGACAACGCCGCTCGTTTCCCCGATGATCTCGACCTCAAGTCCGCGCGCCTCGCAGGATTTCTTTGCCGCGTTCGCGCTCCAGCCGACCACCTTCGGGACGGTAACGGTCATTTTTTCAAGCTCCGCTTCGGTGTAGATCGCCTCAACGCCGAGATACGGAAGGATCTTTTCCATCACGTTCGCTACGTACGGAGCCGCGACAACACTTCCGTAAAGGACACCCTTGGTCGGCTCATCGACCATGATGATGACGGCGTACCGCGGATTTTCCGCAGGCGCGAATGCCACCGTGGAGCAAACGTAATCTTCACTTTTATCAAAATCCTTCAAAACGCCCTTGAGTCCGCAAATACTGCAGGTATAAAGGGTAACAAGATCCTTGGCGCAGGCAGGGCACTTAGTGATCAGCTTTCCGTTCTCGTCGTGACCGAGCTCCGCCTCGGATACGGTACGGCGACATCCGCTGCACTCGTACTGTGTCTTTCCGCCGTCGCGCCAGATCTCCGCGGTACTGTCACACTTAGGGCACTTATACTCCTTTTTCTCGGAGGTACCCGTCTTTGCGGCGACACGGTAACCCGTGACGTATGCGTTTTTCGCGCCTCCGTCTCCCGAAACACCCTTCTCCAGAATGTCCGCGACGGTCTTGCAGGTCTCCGCGCTCACCACTTGGCGGCGCACCTTGGTATCAAAGGATTTGACCACGTTTCCGTCGGAATCGGTAATTGAGGAAAGGAAATGCGGCTGAACGAGATATCCGCCGTTTGCAACTGCCGATACCGCCGTGATCTGCTGCATGAGCGTGACGTTGAAGTTCTGACCGAATGCGTAGATCGCAAGATCCAATTCGGTAAAGTAGTTTCTCGAAGCAAATACGCCGGTTCCCTCTCCGGGGAGGTCGATCTGCGTTTTTTCGAGATAACCGAACGCGCCGAGATAATCGTAAAAGGGATCCTGCCCAAGCGCGAGACCGACGGACATGAGCACCGGGTTGCAGGATTGCTGAATGCCCTGTGTAAAGTTGAGATGTCCGTGACCCGTGAGCTTGTGGCATCGGATCGTTCTGCCCGACACGACCTTATATCCGGGGCAATCAAAGCCCTGATCGACCGTGACGACCGCCTCCTCAAGCACCATTGCCGCGGTAATGACCTTGAAGGTCGAACCGGGAATGTAGCTCTCGGTGATCGCCTTGTTCGACCACATATTTAAAAGCAAAGCCTGGCGCATGGAGCTATAGCTCTCGCCGTTCGCATCAAATCCGCTCGATGCGAGAAGCGATTCGGACTGCTGATCCAAGGTCCATGGATCGTTGAGATCAAAGTTGGGATAGATCGCCATACCGAGCACGCCACCCGTGTTGACGTCCATCACGACCCCCGCCGCGCGGTTCTCGCCGCCCGCCTCGAGGCAAGCGTTCTTTACCTGCTCCTCAAGTGCCGCCTGCACGTAAACGTCGATGGTGGTATTGAGGTGATAGCCGTCCTCGGCAGCGATAAACTCCTCGTATCCGTAGGGCATCTCGTTGCCTTGCGCATCTCTTGCAATAATGTATCTTCCGTTGGTACCCGCAAGCTGCTCATCGTAGTAAAATTCCAATCCGTAAAGACCGCCGCCGTCGCTGCCCGTAAAGCCGAGCACGTGCGCACCGAGTGAGGAATATGGATAATACCGCGTGGAGGTTGCCTGCAAATGCACGAATTGGTGCCAGCCGTTCTCCTCGATCGCCTCACGGACCAGGTCTGCGGTATCCTCATCGACCTTGTTTTTGATCGTTCTGTCGAGCTTATTGGTATAGGAGGTCTGCTCCATAACGTAGGAAACGCTCACCGACAAAATATCGGCAAGCTCATCTGCGATCATGCTATCCAGACGGATCCCTTCTCCCTGTCTGTTCATCTCGGTCTGTGCCGAAGCAATGGCAGAGGGGGCAATAAACACACGGTAGGTCGTAACGTTGGTTGCGAGAAGCGTTCCGTTTGCATCGTAAATATTGCCTCGATTCGCGATCACGGAGGACTCGGTCGTCATCTGATCGATGACCTTTTGCTGATATTTTCCATACCCTACCGTTTGGTAGAGCAGAATTCTTAACAAAAGCAGCCCCAAGAGGCCAAACGCGATTCCCATTAAGATCACACCGCGACGTATGACCCTTGGGTGAATCACCCTGGAAGCTTCCTCATTGGGGGCTTGCTTGTTTTCTTCCATAAGATATACAGCTCTCTTTCCGTAGAAATTCGGTTTTTCGTGAAAGCGGGAAACCGTACTCCCTCGCCTCGCCGTCGCTATTTATTTTATGGACAAATTTCTCGGCTTATGACAAAAATTTAATCTCCTATCCCGATCGCGCTGAGCAGAGCCGACAGTCCGATGCCGCCGCGATCCTCCGTCTCAAACGCCTCGATGCTATCCTCACCCGCAGTGTTAAGATAGGTCATTCTTACGTATTCCTCGTCCACCATGCCGTATTCCTCCATCGCGATTTCTCGCAGATAGAGCAGATCACTCTCCACGTCGATGTCCGAGCGCAGCTCGGCGATCTCTCCCGAAAGCTCGTCTGCCTCAAGCGTGAGTGCGTTGATACGCGACTCCGCACGGGTAAGCATGACCGAGCTCGCTACGATGAGCATGAGAGAAACCGCCACTGCGATCATTGCCGCAAATGCGGACAGTGGGAATTTCTTGGTCTTTTTCGCGCTCTTGACCGTTTCTCCGCAGAACCACTCGGGCACGGAGGTCTTGAGCTTGTCCTTGATGTATGCGGGCATCTTGGGAAGCGACGTGGGAAGCAGTGATCTCTTCTCCTCCGCCAGCACCAGAGCCGTATCGGGGACGTGCTCCTCAACGCGCAGAGGATCTGCCGTCTCATAGATGCCCGTCTCCTTGGAAAAATCACATTCCGCGATCCGTCTCTGTCTCGTCTCCTCAAAATAGCCGAGCAGATCCTGACCGTCCATGTAGTCCTTGCCGCGGCGGTACATTCCCTTCACCGCCGCCTCCGAGAGCGTGGATTTGCGATAAGCAACGGGAGCGAGCTCTGCGGTCTGTGCCTCTGCTCTCTCTCTTGCCTCCGCTTCCATCTCGGCAGCCTTGACAAGTCCTCTCTTTTCATAACGCGCAGAGATAGCCTGTACACGCGCAGTCATATTGACCTGTACGCCCGTACCAACAGTATGCACTTCCTTCAGCGTAACCGTTTCCATGGCTCTCTGCCCTTTCTCGAATTTTGATTACCGATAAACGTAAATTTTGTTCAACAATCTATTTATCACCGGGATGTGAACGACTCCCCATCCCACGATCGCCCCCGCAAAGTTCAAAATGATATCGTCGATATCAAAGAGCCCAACGCCGAGGATCATCTGCAATACTTCTACCGCCACCAAGATCGTTAATACCGCCACACAAAACATTTTAGCCTTGCGCATTTTTTGAAAAATGCACGGTAGGTAACATCCCATAGGAAAGAATGCAATTAAGTTACCAAAAATGTTATAAATAACAGTTGAAACGTTGATGCGGTCATTTACAAGCTTGATTGCGTAATCATAAAGTGTCGCAAGCGGAATTAAGTTCGCCCGTTTGAAGCGTTCTGCGAAGCTCATATAATACCGTCCGTCCACGAACAGTCGGATCAGCAAAACGAAGCAGTAAAACGCAAAGGTTGCAAGCAACACACCCAAAACAAGCTTTCGTGTTTTTTCCTTGTTCATATCTTCCTATTATAATATCAGAGCTTTTCCGCGACGCGGAGCTTGGCACTGCGCGAGCGCGGGTTCTCCTCCAGCTCCTCGGCGGAGGGGAGGATCGGCTTCCTTGTGACCACCTTAACGATGGGCTTCTTTCCGCACACGCAGACCGGGAAGCTCCTCGGGCACGTGCATCCGCTCGCCAGATCCGCAAAGGTCTGCTTGACGATGCGATCCTCGAGCGAATGGAAGGTGATGATCGCGATCCTGCCTCCCTTGCGAAGAAGGCGGACGGCGGACCTGATCGCGGGTGCGATCACATCCAGCTCGGAATTCACCTCAATACGCAACGCTTGGAACGAGCGCTTTGCCGGATGGTGTCCGCCGTCTCTTTGTGCCGCAGGAATCGACTGCTTGATGATCTCGACCAGTTCCCCTGTGGT
>JAFTJB010000032.1 GCA_017456625.1 Clostridia bacterium | reverse complement strand
CCCCCCCCCAAAAAACATCTTACTCTCCCCATTTGCTCATGGGGGTCATTTCGTAATGACGGATATTGAGGCTTTCACCCTCTCGCTCCATGTAGCAGACCACTGCCATACGCAAACGCTCCTTGACGTCAACGCGTACGGACAGATGCGAGAGTCCGCTCTCACCGACCGTCTCTGCCATAAATCTCGCGGGGCTTCCGACCCCTGCCAAGCGACAGATCATGGTCTTGCCGTTCAGGGTCAATTTTGCCACACGACCGCTCTTATTGATCACGACCTCGGCGGGCGTGTATGCATGCCACATCGCAATTCCCGTGCTTGCAAGCACCGCCTCGTCCTGAATGACCGCAACCGTTCGATCCTCGGTCAGCATCACGCCGCGCTTTGCGCGCGTAAATTTATCGTTTGTAGAGGTCATATCGACGATCGCATAAGCACGAGCCTCCGAGCACTTCATCTCCACGATGGGAGCAACGGCTCCGGGAAGCTGATCGGGAATATGTCCCTCGGTAGGATCGATGACAAGGGTATTCTGTCCCTCTGCACGGCGGCGCGTAAGCATGGGGATCGCCTCGTTTCCGCCTGTCTCGGCAAAGAAACGCTCGCCCGCGCACTCGAGAATGAAGCTGCCCGCATCGAGATCCCCGTCACGCTCGTTGTTCTTTCCACCGTGAACACCGAGAATCATGCCCTCACCCTTCCAATCCGCGCGCATCGAAGCGATTCCCGCACGGCGGTAGACCGCGTCAAGCGGCAGATCATAGGTCTTTGTGGCATCCACAGGCGTATAGAAAAGAAGATCCCAAGGCGTCAGCGCCTTTTTGCCCGCGATCAGCTCGCGGCGGCGAAGCCATGCGTAGAGCTCCTTGCCTGTTTTTTGCGTAAAGTAAGAAAGGATCGAGGTATCCAACGCACGCGCGGTGCAATTGTGATAGTTCCAAGCGCCCGCATCGGTCTCGGCATAGGTTGCAAAATTCGCGCTTGATGCAAAGCCGGGCATGGAGAAAAAGCCGTAATCGTCATCGAAGGCGGTCTCAAGCATACGGACAAGCAGAGCCATATTGCATATACCCGTCTCCCATGCTACCGCTCCCTCCGCATATCCGCCGTCGGGCGAGAACGCATCCATTGCCGCCTCGGCATTGCGCAGGACGTGACGGAAGATCTTGAGCGTAGTCTCGGGATAAATATCCGCCAGCGCAAGAGCCGCTGCCAAAAAGCCCGCGTTGATCTGTGCGCTCACGGCACTTGCCATATCCCACGTATTGCGACGTCCGTTGTACGCATCTACTGCGGGACGGAGCACCTGTCGCAGGATCGCGCGCTCGACGACCGCCTTGCGCGCCTCGCTCCATGCGTGATGGCACCAATCATATGCCACCGAAATACCGAGCGAAACTGTTGCAAGGGTGGTAAGATTTGCACTTCTCCAATCGGAAAGCGCCGCCAAAGCCTCTGCCTCCTCTGCCACGCGCTCGCAATACTGCTTGTCTCCCGTCAAACGGAAGAGCACCGACCACGCGAGCAGCTTTTTGGAGGAAATCTCCAATGCCTCCGCAAGGCTCTTATCATCGTTGATCGCAAATACGGAGACCGCTTCCCCACTCCAAGCCGCCTTGAAAGCATTGAGCTGTGCCTTGAATGCCTCGTCGCTCTTTGCGAGCTTACGAAGTGCCATCAGCTCGTCAAAGGTCGCCAGAACGCGGCCTCTCGTGGGATTTTTGATCTTTTTATGCAGTGCCTCGACCATCTCCTCACCCGTGGGGCGCAGGAAGGTCAGATCCGCGATGAGCTGACGGATACGCGCCGCATCACGCGTGGGATCAAAGATATTTTTGCGGTTGGAGAATATGATCAAGCCCGTCGGATCGGTAAAGATCTGTCTCCAGCGGAAGAACTCACGCACAAAGTCCGCGGGAAAAAAGAGGATCCCGTCGCGCGCGATGGGGGCAAAGGTCATGGTCTGACGGATGCCGTCCACCTGCATCATTGCCGAGTTTGCCTCAAATACGTACTTCTTACGTCTGTAAGTAAAGGAAAGCGTTTCCGCCTTGTTGTCCGCGACGGCGGTATGTGCCATAACAGTCGCGATCGCGCCCATCGGGATCCATTTGATCCCCTTCTCCTCAAACGGACGGACCGTTGCGTCATCAATGGAAAGTGCCACACGGCGGCGGTTGACGATCGCAAACTGACCGCAAAGTGCAAACGCCGCTGTCCCCTTGAGCTCGGGCATGGTCGTGTAGAGCGGAGGTGCCATCTGCTTCCAGACGTGGATGGAATCGATGCAGAGAACAGCCTCCATGCTGTTAGACTGTCCGCCGCGCACGCAGTCAAGATCGATGCTGTTGATGTGATCCCAGCCGAGCGGATTGCGCCACGCGCGCATGAACGGAAGCTCGATGCGATAGTCGTTCCAACCGTCGTGCGCGACCGTGAGCGTGCATTCATATCCGTTCGATCCGTCCGCGCCCTCACTGCTGTCAAAGAAGAGAGAGAAGGTGCTGCCCGCACCGCGAACAGAATAGACCGAGAAGGTCAGATAGCGGTATGCGGTAAGATCTGCACGATCCATATCGATGCTGACACGCGCGCGGTCGGAAAAGTGCCATGCCCCGCTCATATGAGCGGATTTTCTGTGCACCGGATCAGGCCTCATTCCCGAACGCTCGATGCGATCATAGTCGTTCATATCAACCAGGCAGAGCTGCTCATCCTCTGTCAGAGCCTCCACACAAATTTTCAGATTTTTCTTCATTCGATCCAAAAATCCTTTCCCAAAATTACAGTAATCTATTTTTCAGTATACCATAATTAATAGCCAAAGTCAATTGCGAAGTCATCTTTTTTTTGCGATTTTTTCCGTTCTTTTTCGCTGCCGAAAAAAGTTGAATTTTTTTCCGAAAACGGGTTGACAAACCCAAAAAAGGGTGCTATAATTCACAGACAATCGAAAAAGGAGGGGCAGTCCTTCTTTGGACTGCGAGAGAGAAAATGGATGCACCGTTTTTGATCAACAAAAAGCCCGACGACAAGCAATTGGAAGCGATCAAATCGCTATCCGATGCAAAGGACCCGATCCTGTTCGCCATTCTCGGCGATCTTTCGGGGGACTCCAAGTATGCTGATTGTGCCCTGCTCGTCACACGTGAGCGGATCCTTACCTACGATTTTTCACGTGATGAGTGTACACATTCGATTGCCTTCTCCGATATTGAGGAGATCTTTAACAAGCGCATGTACGGAAACGGCGTCATGCGCGTGCGACTGCGTGACGGCACGCTTCACAATATTTTCCGTTTTACCTTCTCGGTCGCCGCACTGTGCGATGCGACGGTCACCTACGTCAATGAGATCCGAAACGGCACCGCTCCCAAGGAAGCCTTTGATACCATTGATGCGACCTACCAAAAGCTCCTTTCGGTATGCCCCAAATGCGGCAGGACACTCTCCGCTCCCGGGGTACCGTGTATCAACTGTATGAATAAACGCAAGCTGCTTGGCAAGCTTGCAAAATATCTCAAGCCCGAATTGCCCATTCTGATCATTGCGGTCATCATCTCGGTCATCACCACCGCAATCGCGCTTGTGCCGCCCTTGCTCACGCAAACACTCGTGGATACGATCCTGCCCGACCAACGCAGAGATCTTTTGATGTGGGTATCCATCCTTCTGGTCGTGATCCACATCATCCGCTACGCGCTCTCGGGCATTCGCGGCTATATGCTCCGCGTTTCGGGCAACAAGGTTCTTACCCGCATCCGTTGTGAGGTCTATGAGAAAGCCCAGCACCTCCCCATGCGATTTTATGATAAGACCTCCACCGGTGCCGTCATCAATCGCATCAGCGGCGACACGGCAACCCTGCAAGCCTTTATGCTCCGTGTCACACAGGAGGTCGTGGTGCAATTCTTCAAGATGGTCGGCATCATTCTCGTCATGCTCATCATCAACTGGAAGCTTACCCTCTTCTCGCTCTTCCCCGTTCCCATCGTGGTCATCGGCTCGCGCATCTTCCGTCAGAGGATCGCTCCCTTCTACCGCCGCATCTGGCGCCGCTCCTCTGCCGTGACCTCGACACTTACCGATACCATTCCCGGTATCCGTGTCATCAAATCCTACACCAATGAGAAGCAATCCACCGAGCGTTTTGCATCCTGCGTGGAGGAATGGCGCGTGACCGACTCCAAGGCGGGAAAGATCCTCAACGCCTACCCCGCGATCGTCAACGGTCTGATCGCCTGCGGTACGGTCATCATCTGGAGCTTTGGCGGAAATCTCGTCATTGACGGAATGCAAAATCCCGCAATCGCAAACATCTCCGTCGGTGTGCTCGTTTCCTTTATCTCCTATGCGTCCATGTTCTACGAGCCCGTTAACTTCTTTGCCAACCTCTCGGATTCAACGCAGAGTGCCCTCGCCTCCACCGAACGCATCATGGACATCCTTGATGCCGAGCCCGAGCACGATTTCGGAAAAGGCAATACCAATGCCGATCTTGGCGGACGGATCGAATTCAAGAACGTTTCCTTCTCCTTCGACCGAACCAAGAAGGTACTCAAAAACGTCAACCTCGTCATTGAGCCGGGGGATATCGTCGGCATTGTCGGCACCACAGGCTCGGGAAAATCCACCCTGGTCAACCTCCTGCTCCGCTACTACGACCACTACGACGGACAGATCACCGTCGGCGGCGTGGATATCCGTGATATCGATATGGAATATTACCGCTCTCGCATCGGCTACGTTCAGCAGGAGCCTATGATGTTCCACGACACCATTTTCAACAACATTGCCTACGGCGACCGTCATTTTACCGTGGACGAGGTCATCAATGCCGCGGATATTGCAAACGCGCACGAATTCATCATCCGTCAGCCCGATGGCTACGATTCGATGCTCGGCGAGAGAGGTGTTGGTCTCTCGGGCGGTGAGCGCCAACGCGTATCCATCGCGCGCGCCATGCTCCGCAACCCCAAAATGCTGGTCTTTGACGAGGCGACCGCAGCCGTCGACTCCGAGACCGAGCACCTCATTCAAGATGCCATCGAGCATCTCATCAGCGGACGTACGACCATCATGATCGCGCACCGTCTCTCCACGCTCTCCAAGGCAAACAAGATCGTCGTGGTGGATAACGGCGAGATCATTGAGTGCGGAACGCCGCAGGAGCTCATGGAGCAAAAAGGAAAATACTACCGTCTGGTACAGATCCAATCTATGTCCGACAAGGTTGCGGCAGAGCGTCGCGCCGAAAACTTTGGATAAGGAGGAGTTACCATGAAACGACTTTACATCGACCGTTACACAGGTAAATTGGAACGCACAGATCTGTATTTCGTCCGTCTGACACTCAAGGACGGCACAGTCCTCGAGGATCTCGAGCCTCGCCGCCTCTTCCCCATTACGCGCCCCAATATGTTCATCACCTTACTTGACCGCAATGAAAAGGAAGCCGCTTTTGTGCGCGATCTTACCGAGATCGACGATGCATCAAGGATAGCGCTTGAGGAATGCTTTGCAGAATATTATATGATCCCCAAGATCACACACCTATTGAACGCGGATGAAAAATTCGGTGCCCTTTCCTGGTCTGTGGACACTGACAGGGGACGGATTTCCTTTCAGATCCGCAACCGAAACAGCGACATCAAAAAGCTATGGGGTACGAAACGCGTCATTATTCGCGATTCCAATGATAACCGCTATGAGATCCCCGACGTAGACGCGCTCGACAGCCATAGCAAGCACGTTCTATTCTCTTATCTATAATTCATCACGAAAGGAATTTTACCATGAAGCTTTGGAGCAACACCATCCCCTATCTCAACCCCGAGGCGGAAACGCCCGATGCGCTTGACCTCTATCTGCTCAAGACGGACGAGCCGCGCCCCTGCGTAGTCATCTTCCCGGGAGGCGCATACAAGGGTCGCGCACCGCACGAGGGCATCAACATCGCGCAATTCTTTAACCTGCGAGGATTTCACGCGGCAGTCTGCCAATACCGCGTCACACCCAATTACCATCCCGCACCTCTCGCAGACGCACAACGTGCGGTACGTATCATGCGCGCAAATGCGGAGGAATGGATGATCGACCCCAACCGCATCGTAACCTGCGGCTTCTCCGCGGGCGGTCACCTTTGCGCCACCACGCTCCTCTTCCCCGAGGCGTACGAGGCAACCGATGAGATTGACCGCATCGATTGCCATCCAAACGGCGCTATCCTCGGCTATCCCGTTCTCGCTCTCTGCGGAGAGATCGGACATATCAGAAGCGGACAAAATCTGCTCGGAGACCGATATGAGGAGGATAAGGAAAAATTCACCCTCGCGCAATACGTCACAGACGATACCCCACCCGTTTTTCTTTGGCATACCTCGAACGACCCGGGCGTAACGGTCAAGAATTCGCTCACCTTCGCAGAGGCTCTGCGCAACCACAACATTCCCTTTGAGCTTCACGTATTCCCCAAGGGCAGCCACGGGCTCGGCATTCCCTACAAGGAAGAGCTGAGCGACGTTCGCAAGTGGGCAGATCTCGCGGCAGATTGGATCTATAAGAATATCAAATGATTATACCGAAAAAAGGCGAATGCTTACGCACTCGCCTTTTAAAAATGAAAAAAAGGAAAAAATGTTTGAAAAAGCTCTTGCAATCTCCACAGAGTTGTGATATAATAGGAGCGTTGCGATGTTAGCCGCAAAGTACGAGATTTTTACACGGAGAAGTACTCAAGTGGTCGAAGAGGCGTGACTCGAAATCTCGTAGGGCGTTAACGCGTCGCGTGGGTTCAAATCCCACCTTCTCCGCCAAAAAAATCGACAAGTTTCGACTTGTCGATTTTTTTATCCAAGCCGCATGCTTGGTATGGCATCGCGCGTTAGCGTGTATGGCATCGCCGTTGGCGCATGGCATCACCGAAGGTGTATTTTCTGCGGCTTGATTCCATACCGTCTGCAACGGATTCCATACAATGCTTTGCATTGATTCCATACACGCCTTACGGCGTGATTTGGTGCACAAGTTCAAGCCCATATCAACAAAGCGGAAAATATCTTTTTTATCGCCCCTTCGCAAAAAAGTATATCATGCAGAGTCCCGCGAATTGCCGTCCCCCACAATTTTTCCAATCCGTCTCAAACCTGTCTCTGAAAAAAGCTTTCGTTTTTTTCTTTGACAGGTCTGTAAAATTCTACAGAAAAAAGATTAAAAAGTATTTCATTTTGTGAGAAATTCAGTATTGACAATTCAAAAAAAATATGCGATAATATAAGTGTCGAATATGATCGACCAATAACGTCTGCATTACTGACGGATAACGCGGATCACCGCGGGGGAATGCAGATGGACACGATCCCAAAATTTTTTGAGTTTTGAGATTGTTTCTGCCGACCGTCTGGGCAAATCAGTTTTCTCAAAACTGTTTTGCTCTTTTTTGTTGTTTGTGAAAAAGATATCATTCTAAAGGAGGACATAAAGATGAAACACGTCAATTGGACCGGCTTTGCTGCCGGTGTGTGGCAGGATGAGATCAACGTTCGTGATTTTATTCAGACCAACTACAAGGCTTATGACGGCAACGCCGACTTCCTTGCAGGACCTACGGAGCGTACCACCGCTCTGATGAACAAGCTTCAGGGACTCTTCAAGCTCGAAAGAGAGTTTGGCGGCGTTTTGGACATTGATACCGCAACCGTATCTTCTCTTACCAGCTATTCGCCCGGATACCTCGACCGTGATCGCGAGATCATTGTCGGTCTGCAAACCAACCGTCCGCTCAAGCGCGGTGTCAACCCCTTCGGCGGTATGCGTATGGTTCGCCAGGCTTGCGCGGCTTACGGCTATAAGCTCAGCGATAAGATCGAGGAGGAATTCCGTTACCGCACCACGCACAACGACGGCGTTTTCCGTGCATATACCGATGAGATGCGCCAGGCGCGCAAGTGCCACGTCATCACGGGTCTGCCCGACGCTTACGGTCGCGGACGCATCATCGGCGACTACCGCCGCGTGGCGCTCTACGGTGTGGATCATCTTATCGAGGAGAAGAAAAAGGATAAGAAGCAACTGGAGCAATCCAATTTCCTCTCCCCCGAGATTCGCTTGAATGCAGAGCTCACCCAGCAGATCACCTTCCTTGGTTACCTCAAGGAAATGGCACAGATGTACGGCTTTGACATCAGCCAGCCCGCCGCAAACGCGCGTGAGGCTGTTCAGTGGACCTATTTTGCATACCTTGGCGCGATCAAGGAGCAGAACGGTGCCGCAATGTCGCTCGGCCGTGTCAGCACCTTCTTTGACATCTACTTCGAGCGCGATATCGCAAACGGCACGCTCACCGAGGAGGGCGCACAGGAGATCATGGACGACTTCGTCATGAAGCTCCGTATGGCACGTCACCTCCGCACTCCTGAGTACAACGAGCTCTTCGGCGGAGATCCCATGTGGATTACCGAGGCTGTCGGCGGTATGGGTGAGGACGGCAGAACGCTGGTCACCAAGAGTAGCTTCCGTATGCTCAACACCCTCTACACCCTCGGCTCCTCTCCCGAGCCCAACCTCACCGTTCTTTGGTCCACCTCCCTGCCCGAGCCCTTTAAGAAGTTCTGCGCAAAGGTCTCCGCGGACACCGACTCGATCCAATACGAGAACGACGACGTCATGCGTCCCATTTACGGTGATGATTATGCCATCGCTTGCTGCGTATCCGCTATGAAGATCGGCAAGCAGATGCAGTTCTTCGGTGCGCGTTGCAACCTCGCAAAGCTGCTCCTCATCGCTATCAACGGCGGTTACGACACGACCGGCTCGATGCATATCGGACCGCAGATGCCCGTATTGGAGGGAGACAAGCTCGACTTCGACGAGGTCATGGAGCGTATGGATATCTACATGGAATGGCTCAGCCGTCTGTACGTCAACACCATGAACGTCATTCACTTCACGCACGATAAGTATGCGTATGAAAAAACCCAGATGGCGCTTCACGACACCAACGTCGAGCGTTTCATGGCGTTCGGCATTGCAGGACTCTCCGTTGTTGCGGACTCGCTCAGTGCGATCAAGTACGCAAGTGTCAGACCTATCAAGGATGAAAGCGGCTTTATCGTTGACTTCGATATCACGGGAGATTTCCCCAAATACGGAAACGACGACGACCGTGTCGACCTCATTGCAAAGGATATGACCCACCGCATGATCGTCGATCTGCGCAAAACACCTACCTACCGTGACGCGATCCATACCCTCTCCGTGCTCACCATCACCTCCAACGTCATGTACGGCAAGAACACGGGCGCAACCCCCGACGGCAGAAAAGCCGCGGCTCCCTTCGCCCCCGGTGCCAACCCCATGCACAACCGTGAGGAGAACGGTGCGCTCGCATCGCTCAACTCCGTGGCAAAGATCAGCTACGACGATTGCCGCGACGGTATCTCCAACACCTTCTCCATCACGCCCGAGGCACTTGGACGCAGCGAGGAGGAACGCATCGACAACCTCGTTACCATTCTCGACGGCTACTTCGCAAAGAAGGCGCACCACATCAACGTCAACGTACTCAACCGCGAGACCTTGATGAAGGCATACGAGAATCCCGAGGATTACCCCAACCTGACCATTCGCGTTTCCGGCTACGCGGTCAACTTCAACAAGCTCTCCCGCGAGCAGCAGCGTGAGGTCATCAGCCGTACCTTCCACGAGTCGGTATGACGAATGAAACGATACAGGGCTCCGTCCATTCGATCCAAACCCTTGGAACGCTGGACGGTCCCGGTGTACGCTTTGTCGTATTTCTACAGGGCTGCAATCTTCGTTGCGGCTGCTGCCATAACCCCGACACCTGGGAAT
>JAFTJB010000031.1 GCA_017456625.1 Clostridia bacterium | reverse complement strand
TATTTTGCGGGCTTGACGATCACATAGGGCTCATCGTCCGTGATCTTGCGGACGTGCGGACAGTCGATGACCTGACGGTATGCAGGTGCAACGAATCGGACCGCGTTGCGAATGACTGTTTGGATCTCGGGATTGTGGTAAATGGGGAAGGTCTCATGACCCGGCTGGAAGTAGAAGATCTTTCCGTTTCCACGGTCATAGAGGCATCCCGAGCGAAAGACCTCGCCACCCGAATAATTTCCGATGAAGAGGAGCTTATCGGGGGTGGGAATACTGAAGGGCTCTCCGTAGGTCTCCTCATGCTCAAGCTGAATGCAGCGGTCGATGCCCTGTACAATGGGATGCGAGGGCTCAATGACCCAAAGGATCTCGGAGTCACCGGTTTCTCTCCAGCAAAGACTGCAAGGTGTTCCCATAAGTGCCTTGAAGGGCTTGGAGTGGTGCGCGGAGTGGAGGAAGATCGCCCCCATTCCGGAATTGACCGCATCGCGGACTAATTCCGCAATCTCATCCGGTACCTCCTTGTGAGCGGCGTGTCCCCACCAGATCAAAACGTCGGTCTCGTCAAGGATTTCCTTGGTGATACCGCAGTTTTCCTGGTCGAGCCAAGCGGTCTTGACCTCAATATCGTCACAGCGCAGAAAATCGGCGATGGTGTTGTGCAAGCCGTCGGGGTAGATCGCCGCGACCTCTGGCTTTTTCTTTTCATGACGGAATTCATTCCAAACAAGAACACGGATCATGCTTCAATCTCCTTAAAAAATAATTATTTTCAAGAAAATTATAGCATAGCGGAGAAAAATGTGCTATAATATATTTGCCGAAAAATATCAATTTTTTGAACTCGAGGAGAAATAGGCTATGGTGATATACGAAAAGCGATATTTAAGAAACGGTGTTCCCGTGCCGATACAGTGCATACGGATGAAGCAGAAAAATATCAAACAGAATTTGATCTTCCATTATCACGACTACATTGAGCTTTTGTTTGGTGTTTCGGGAAGTGCGAAAGCCTACGTTGGAACAGAAAGCTATGATCTCGGTGCGGGGGATATGGTACTGGTTGGGAACGATGTTTTTCATGAGGTAACGGGGAATGGGGATGATTCCGTATACATCGTTGTCAAATTTTTGCCTTCGGTATTGTTTGCCGAATCGCAGACACTTTCCGAATATACCTATGCGCGCCTGCTCTTACAGCATTTGCGTGGAGGAAAGATCTATTTTCGTGCGGACGAGCTTGCGGATACACCGATCTCTTCGCTCTTCGCAAATCTGATCCGCGAATGGGATGAGGGACATTTTGGTTACGAATTGAGCCTGCGTGCGGACGTGACCTCGATCGTTTTGCATATCATACGCAAGTGGCTTGCAGCAGATCCTACGCTTGCCGAATATTCAATGACTGCGGCGCAAAGCGAATTGATCCGAAATGCAATCTCTTACGTTGAATTGAATTTTGCGGACGCTACAGAGGCGGATTGTGCGCGAGAGCTGGGGGTCAGCTCGGCTTATCTTTCTCGCGTGTTCAAGAAAGGAATGAAAATATCCTTCTCCTCGTTCGTCAATGACATCAAGCTCAAAAATGCAGAAAAGCTTCTCCTCTCGGATTCTGCGAGTATGACCGAAATTGCGGAACGAGTTGGATTTTCCACGGTTGCCTATTTTATCTCCTGCTTCAGACAGAAGTACCGTGTAACTCCCAATCGGTACCGAAAGCTTTTGAGAGGAAATTGAGCGCATTTTTATCATTCTATTGACATTGCACAATAAAAGCGATATAATTATAGAATAATATTCAAGTATAAAAGGTGAGATAATGACCAATACAAAAATTCGGGACTTTACAGAAGGAAATATATCAAAGCAGCTTGTTTCCTTTGCGTGGCCGCTTCTGTTTTCCAATATTTTGCAGGTCGTGTACAGCATGGCGGATATGATCATCGTCGGGAACGTGATGGGCAAGGTGGGAACCTCGGCGGTTGCGGTTGGCGGTGACGTGACCAATCTTTTGACCTTTGTCGGTATCGGCTTTGCGAGTGCGGGACAGGTGCTGATCGCACGATACATAGGTGCGGGAGAGCGACAAAAGATCGGTCGATTTGTCGGCACAATGGCGGGCTTTTTGTTCGTTTGCGCGGTTTTCAGCTCGGTTCTCGGTTTGATCTTTCAAAAGCCGCTTCTGACGGTTATGAACACTCCTGCAGAGGCTTTTGCAGGTGCGGAGGCATATTCGACCATTTGTATTCTCGGTCTCGTTTTTATCTACGGTTATAACATTGTCAGCGCGATCTTGCGTGGAATGGGAGATTCCAAGCATCCGTTGCTGTTCATTGGAATTGCCGTTTCGATGAACGTGATCTTGGATATTCTGTTCGTTGCAGTTTTCAAAATGGGAGCGGGCGGCGCTGCGCTTGCAACTGTTATCAGCCAGGCAACCAGCTTCCTGCTTTGTCTTGGATTTCTTGTGAAAAAGAGACGTGAGTTTGAAATGGATATTCACAGAGGTGATTTTATCCGGTGGAATTCGGAAATGCTTTCCGCATTTGTCAAGCTCGGTACTCCTATGGCGATCAAGTTCGCCTCCGTCCAGGTCTCCAAGCTTTTCGTCAATTCCTGGATCAATTCCTACGGTGTTGCGGTATCCGCGTTTGCGGGAATTGCAAACAAGCTGGCAATGGTGGTCAATCTCTTCTCCAATGCCATGAATACGGCGGGCTCGACCCTGGTCGGTCAAAATCTCGTTGCGGGCAAATTCGACCGTGTCAAGAAGATCCTCAAAAATATTTTCTTTATCACCATCACCATTGTTTTGATCTTCTCGGTTCTGATCTGCATTTTCCCCGAAGAGATCTTCGGGCTCTTTATCGACGACGCGGAGGGAGACGTGCTCGCTCTTGCACGCGGCTACGTACCGATTGCGCTTTTGATGTTCCTTGCAAGCTCCTTGCGTGCGACCATGAATGCGCTTATCAACGGTAGCGGCAGTACCAAGATCAATTTTGCGACTGCGATCCTGGATGGCATCGTGCTACGCATCGGCTTGGCGCTCCTGTTCGGTGTTGTATTTGACATGAAGCACACGGGCTTCTGGCTCGGAGATGCGCTTGCGGGCTTTACGCCGTTCTGGCTCGGTATCATCTTCTATTTCTCCGGTAGTTGGAAAAAAGCGGCAAAACCGAGGACAGCAAAGTAATTGCTTGAATATTCATTTCTAAACGGAGGTAAAAAATGGAGAAAAGCTATATTGCCATCGATCTGAAATCCTTTTTTGCCTCCGTGGAATGTGTGGAACGCGGGCTCAATCCTATGACGACCAATCTCGTCGTCGCGGATCAGTCACGAACGACAAAGACCATCTGCCTTGCCGTGACGCCGTCCTTGAAATCGCATGGGATCTCGGGGCGCGCACGTCTTTTTGAGGTCGTGCAGCGGGTTCGTGAGGTCAACAACGAGAGAAAAAAGCACGCCACGGGAGGAAAGCTGACGGGGAAGTCGGCGGACAGCCTGGCGCTTGCCAAGGATCCTTCGCTTGCGATTGATTATTTGGTTGCACCGCCCCGCATGGCACTATACATGGAGTATAGCGTTCGCATCTTCAAGATCTATCTCCGCCACGTCGCCCCCGAGGATATCCATGTTTATTCGATCGACGAGGTGTTCATCGATGCGACCTCTTATCTCAAGCTAACGGGGCTTACCGCACATGAATTTGCGAAAAAGATCATCAAGGATGTTCTCAAAAGCACGGGAATTACCGCAACCGCAGGGATCGGCACCAATCTGTATCTTTGCAAGGTCGCGCTTGATATTATGGCAAAGCACGTCCCCGCAGATGAGGATGGCGTGCGGATCGCAGAGCTTGACGAGATGACCTACCGTCGCTCGCTTTGGGATCACCGCCCTTTGACCGACTTTTGGCGCGTTGGCCGCGGCTACGCAAAAACACTTGAAAAGAACGGACTTTTTACAATGGGCGACGTTGCGCGTTGCTCAATTGGAGAAAAGAGTGCGTATTACAATGAGGATCTTTTGTATAAGCTGTTTGGGGTCAATGCGGAGCTGCTCATCGACCATGCATGGGGATGGGAGCCTTGCACCATTGCGGATATCAAATCCTATTCTCCCGAATCGAACAGCATTGGATCGGGGCAGGTGCTCCAATGTCCTTATACGTTTGAGAAAGCCAAGCTCGTTGTGCGCGAAATGATCGATCTGTTGGTTTTGGATCTGGTTGACAAGGGGCTGATGACCGATCAGATCGTTCTTACTGTCGGATATGATATTGAAAATTTGAGCGATCCCAAGATCCGCTCTCTTTATAAAGGACCCACAACCACCGATTTTTACGGTCGAGAGGTGCCAAAGCACGCACATGGAACAGCGAACGTGGGGAAGTATTCCTCCTCGACTAAGCTTATCACCAATGCCGTTATGGAGCTCTACGATCGTATCGTCAATCCGAATTTGCTCGTGCGGCGTCTCAACGTAACAGCAAATCGCGTGCTTCCCGAAGGAGAGGTGCGAGACGAGAGCCCTGCGAGTGAGCAGCTCAATATGTTTGTGGATTACGACGCAATTGAGACACGGAAGCAGGCGGAAGAAGCGGAGCTTGCGAGAGAGAAAACTATGCAAAAGACCGTTTTGGAGCTCAAGAAAAAATACGGAAAGAACGCGATCCTTAAGGGAATGAACCTTGAGGAGGGCGCGGCCGCTATGGAACGAAACCAAAAGATCGGTGGTCACAAAGCGTAGAGAGGTGTATGATGGAACAAGAATGCAGTAAATACGATGATATTATCAATATGGAGCATCATACGTCTCCTACAAGACCGCGGATGTCTCTGTATGACCGAGCGGCGCAGTTTTCGCCGTTCTCACCGCTTTCGGGCTACGGAAGCGCGGTAAAAGAGGCGACCGAGACCGAAACCGAGCGTCTTGCCGAGTGATTATTATGAAGGGAAAAGGATAGAAAAATGAAGATCATAGATTTGCTGAAAAGTGAAAAGCTTTCGCTCTCCTTTGAGGTGTTTCCGCCAAAGACAGAGAGTAACTTTGACAGCGTGAAACACGCAACCGAGGAGATCGCAAAGCTTCACCCCTCGTTCATGAGCGTTACCTATGGCGCAGGTGGCGGAACGAGCCGCTACACGCTTGAGATCGCAAAAAATATCAAGGAACGCTACAACGTGCCGAGCTTGGCGCATCTGACCTGTGTTTCCTCTACCAAGGAGACGGTGGGTCAGCGTATCCGAGATATCAAGACGGCAGGAATCGAAAACATTATGGCGTTGCGCGGCGATATTCCTGCGGAATTGCAGGATGCGGACCGCTCTAAATGGGATTACCGTCATGCCATTGAGCTTGTGCAAGAGCTGAAATCGATCGATCCAAGCTTTTGCATTGGCGGCGCGTGCTATCCCGAGATCCACCCGGAAAGCGCTGACAGCAGGGAGGATATCCGTTATCTCAAGGAAAAGGTCGACGCAGGCTGCGATTTCTTGACTACACAGATGTTTTTTGATAATACTTTGCTCTACAGCTTCCTCTACAGGATCCGCGAGGCGGGAATTACCGTTCCGATTATCCCGGGTATCATGCCCATTACAAACGCCAAGCAGGTTGAGCGTGCGATCAAGCTTTCGGGCTCGTTTATTCCGCAGAGATTTAAGAGTCTTGTGGATAAATTTGGGCAGGATCCTCTGGCAATGAAGCAGGCGGGCATTGCGTACGCGACCGATCAGATCATCGATCTTTATGCAAACGGCATTACGAACGTACATGTTTATTCGATGAACAAGCCCGATGTTGCCGAAAAAATTCAGGCAAATCTTTCGGATATTATCGGAAAATGAATCCCGAAATTCATATTAAATCATATCAAGCACCACCTGTAGACGAGAGGGAAATCCTGCGTTATGCGGGATGCAGAGCATCAGATGAAGCAATCGTAACACTTTTGCAAAAATCACTCGCAGAGGTGGACGGTCGACTTGTTTATAATGTCTGCTACCGTGAATTTGACCTCGTTGTACATGATGATCTTTGCGACTTCGGCGTCTTTTCTTGCCGCTCCGAGAAGCTTGCCGCTCATCTCTATGGGTGCAGGAGGGCTTTGCTGATGGGGGCGACCGTTGGTGTTGAGCTTGACCGCTTGATTGCAAAATACGGAAGGCTCGCCCCGTCTCGTGCGTTGCTCTTGCAGGCGATCGGTGCGGAGCGGATCGAAGCGCTTTGCGACCGATTTTGTGCGGATTATGCTGCAAAAAACGGCGTTTTTCTCCGTTCAAGATTTAGTCCCGGCTACGGGGATCTGCCGCTTGATACACAGAGAAGCATATTCGCTTTGCTTGATCCCGAGCGTAGTATCGGTTTGTTTTTAAATAAAAGCTTGCTTATGTCGCCGTCAAAATCCGTTACGGCAATCATAGGTGTAGAGTCATAGGAGTTATAGGATGAATTTTAAAGAGTTTTTACAAAATCATATCGTCTACCTCGACGGCGGAATGGGAACGCTTTTGCAGGCGCGCGGCTTGCAACCGGGAGAGCATCCCGAGCGCTGGAATCTTACGCATCCCGAGGTGATCGTTGATATCCAACGTCAGTATTACGATGCGGGAAGCCACGTTGTTTGCACCAACACCTTTGGCGCAAATGCGTTGAAGTTTGACAGCGCAGAGCTGGAGGCGATCGTGCGTGCGGCAATTGAAAACGCACGGACGGCAGGCAAGGAGAGCAAAGGAACGCAATGCAAGTTTGTGGCACTCGATATCGGTCCCTTGGGAAAGCTCCTCAAGCCGCTCGGTGATCTCGATTTTGAGGATGCGGTCTCGATCTTTGCCAAGACGGTCAAGCTCGGTGTCAAGTACGGAGCGGATCTGATTGTCATTGAGACCATGAACGATTCCTACGAGACCAAGGCGGCTCTGCTCGCCGCAAAGGAGAACAGCACACTTCCTGTCATCGTTACCAACGCATACGGCGAGGACGGAAAGCTCATGACGGGCGCATCGCCCGAGGCAATGGTTGCTATGCTTGAGGGAATGGGTGCGGATGCCATTGGCGCGAATTGCTCACTCGGTCCCCGTCAGCTGGCACCGATCGCAGAGCGCCTCCTTGCCTGTGCATTGGTTCCCGTTGTGCTCAAGCCAAATGCCGGACTCCCGAAATCGGTGGACGGAAAGACTGTTTTCGACGTTGATCCCAACGAGTTTGCAAGCGAGGTTTCCGCCTTGCTTCAAAAGGGCGTTCGGGTTGCGGGTGGTTGCTGTGGTACTACACCCGATTATATTTATGCCTTGACACAAAAAACGGCAGGATATACGCCTGTTCCACTTACAAAAAAGGCGCAGACCGTTGTCTCCTCTTATACGCACGCGGTCACGTTTGGTCAGTCTCCCATCTTGATCGGAGAACGGATCAATCCCACGGGTAAAAAGCGATTTAAGCAGGCTTTGCTGGAAAATGATATGGACTATATCCTCTCCGAGGGAGTCAATCAGCAGGAAAAGGGTGTACATATTCTTGACGTCAACGTCGGTCTTCCCGATATCGACGAGGTATCTATGCTCAAAAATGCGGTCGTTGAACTGCAAGCGATTATTGATCTTCCGCTCCAGATCGATACGGCAGACGTTACGGCAATGGAGGCGGCTCTGCGCCGTTATAACGGAAAAGCGATGATCAATTCGGTCAACGGAAAAACAGAAAGCATGCGCGCGATCTTTCCGTTGGTCAAAAAATACGGCGGCGTTGTCGTTGCGCTCACGCTTGATGAAAAGGGAATTCCGTCAACCTCAGAGGGCAGAGTTGCGATCGCCGAGCGGATTCTCTCGGTTGCCGCGGAGTATGGAATTGAAAAGAAGGACATCGTGTTTGATACCCTTGCCATGACCGTGAGCGCCGATACGAGTGCCGCAAAGGTCACGCTTGCCGCCTTGCGCGAAATCAAGGAGCGGCTTGGCTGTCATACCTCCCTTGGCGTTTCCAACGTCTCATTTGGATTACCCAACCGCGATGCAGTCAACGGTATTTTCTTTGCATTGGCATTGGAAAACGGCTTGTCGGCAGCAATCATGAATCCGTATTCTGCCGATATGCAAAAGACCTATTACGCATATCGCGCATTGAAGGATCTGGATACGAACTGTGCCGATTACATCCAAAACGCAGAACAGTTTGCTACCGCAACCGTTACCTCCACACCGCCGATAAAGCCGAGCGAGGCTTGCGGAAGTGAATTACAGCGCGCGATCGTCAAGGGTGTGCGCGAGCGTGCGGGAGAGATCACAAAGGAGCTGCTCAAAACGGTGGATCCCTTGGAGATCGTTAACGGAGAGATCATCCCAGCGCTCAATTCCGTCGGTGAGGGATTTGAGAAGAAAACGGTCTACCTTCCGCAGCTTCTCATGAGTGCCGAGGCAGCGAAATGTGCCTTTGAAAGCATCAAAAGCTTTGTTTCGGTATCAGGTACACAAAGCGCCAAAAAGGGAAGTGTCGTGATCGCAACGGTGCACGGAGATATCCACGATATCGGAAAAAATATCGTCAAGCTCCTGCTTGAGAATTACGGGTATGACGTTGTCGATCTTGGAAAAGACGTTTCTGTTGAAGCGATCGTAAAAAAGACCCTAGAGCTTCACGCGCCGCTGGTAGGGCTTTCCGCGCTCATGACCACAACGGTGCCTGCAATGGAGGATACAATCAAGGCATTGCGCCGCGAGGCACCCTGGTGCAAGGTCGTTGTCGGCGGTGCCGTTCTGACTCGCGAATATGCGGATCGCATCGGTGCAGACCGATATGCAAAGGACGCGATGGAAGCCGTGCGTTACGCGGAAGAAATATTGTAAAGAAAAAGCGGAGATCATGCCGATCTCCGTTTTTTCACGCCTATAAATCTATTATATCATATAAATTGCGATATGTAAACAGAAAAATAGTGTAAATAAACAAATTCTGCGTTTTTTACAAAAAATAATTGTAATATTTTTACAAAATGTCAATTGAAAAAGGGATTTTGATATGATATACTATAGATGAACCAAACAAGGAGGAACGGTCCAATGAAATCTTGAAACAACAGGGTCTTCGATAAGAGACAATGAAGTGCAGATCGGTCGCAGTGTGAGTGAGAAAACACGGCGGTGTGACGCATGGAGATAGATTGGTGAGTTTGGTAGATATGTGAGTGTATATATTTGACCGATCGCAATTGTCCAAGGATCGAAAGTCGAAACAAAAATTTCGCCTTTTGCAATGCATACGCGCAAGAAAAAACAAACGGTATTCTCGTTAGAGAAAGTGATTTTGATGTGTTTTGAGGGATGTGGCAGATGGAACGCGAAAGGTAGACTTGGAAAGAGAGGATTACAAAATGATGTTAGATACCAAGAGTGAGCAGAAATGACCCTTGGGTGCGGTAAGAAAAACTGCATTCAAGGGTCATTTCTGTTTTTGACTTGGATAGAAGTTTTTTCTTTTTTTCCAAAAAAGACTTGACAATCGACGAAAAGAATGTTATAATACGAGGGTATGAAAAAACGGGGTGTGGCACAGCTTAGTATGTGCAAAGCCTTGCACCGACAAGATCGGCGCGCGGCGGTTCGGGACCAAGAGGCCGCTGGTTTTTTTCAACGTTTCGGGGTGTGGCACAGCTTGGTAGTGCGCTTGGTTCGGGTCTCAATCACCGTTCTCGGCGTAGAATTTTCGAGAAGAGCCGAAAACCCTTGAAAACACTGACTTTTTCGGCTCTCCCGAATGTCGAAAAATCATTA
>JAFTJB010000030.1 GCA_017456625.1 Clostridia bacterium | reverse complement strand
TGCAAAATGACCTTGACAAAACGGAAAAAATCCGCTATAATAGGAGCGTTGCAGTTCTATATGCTGGTGTAGCACAGTCGGTAGTGCAGCTGATTCGTAATCAGCAGGTCGTGTGTTCGAGTCACATCACCAGCTCCATAAAAAATGGTAAGTTTCGACTTGCCGTTTTTTGTTTTCCGAATCCGCGTGACCGCGAGATTCGTAATTTGCCCTATGGGCAATGTTGCATCAGGTCGTGTGTTCGAGTCGCTTTCCCCTGCTCCATAAAAAACGGTAAGTTTCGACTTGCCGTTTTTTTGTTTTTTCAAATTCATTTTGATTGGTCTTTGGCAAGCGTTCTGTATCCAATTTGTAAAAAATACGAAAACATTGCGCCAAAGCGAGGCTGTGAGCAGGAAGGATGCTTGACTTTTCTAATAAACTATGATACAATTGATGCGATATGCCAATGGCAGATCGAATTTGAGAGAAAGGAGCCACACGATGAGATACGGATGGAAAAGAGCGATCAGCGCGGCGGTTGCGATGCTGATGTGCGCTACGATCTTGCTGGGAATGATCCCCGCAGTATCGGCGAGCGGCACGGTTGCACCGCTTGGCGATCTCGATCGGTTTGATTTCGGTGTTCCGTGGGCAGAGGATAACGTCACCTTGTCCGCGTCGGAGCTGTTTGAACGGATGTTTGCGGCGGACGGTGTTACGCTGATCAGCGAAGAGCGCGCGTATCTTGACGAGCGGCTCTATACGTTGAAATACAATCCCACGATCCCAAGTGATGCCGTGCAAACGAACTATGACAAGACTGCGGGTACGCTCGACGTCGTTGTTCCGATCTATTCCTATCGCGGAGAGAACGGCGAGATCCTCTCATGGATCCCCGTTGAGGCGAAGCTCGGAGATACGACCGAGACCATGACCGAGAACGGCACCGTGTACACCTGCCATTTCGACGGACTTGACTACGGTGCGGATTTTGAGATGGCGGTCTCCTTTACGGCGCGTGTGCACTTCGATGAGGCGGCGGTCAGAGCGATGCTGATGCAATCCAAGACCGACGGCGAGGCGGCGAGGGAGCTCATTGAGCAGTATATCCTTGATAAGGCGACGTACGATCAGGCATACAGCGCTTACCGCGCGTGGGTCGAGTATCCCGCCAAGCGTGCGGCACGTGATGAATACGACCGTAAATATGCCGAGTACCTTGAGAAAAAAGCGGCGTACGATGCCTACATCGTCGATGCCGATACCTATGAGGCGCGTGTCAAGGCATACGAGGAGTATCTCGTAAAGAAGGCGCAGTACGAGGCGGATTGGGAAAAATACGAGGCGTACAAGGTCGCGCTGTCGCAGTATCAGACCGCGTACAACGCTTATACCGCATACCGTGATTCCGCGGCTGCCGCAAGGGCACAGCTCGAGGTCATGGAAAAGCTATTTGTCACCGACAGTCACGGCTATCAGCTTTATGCTACCACGTTGGGACCCACCGTTTCCACCGTTTTGGCAAGACGTGATGAATTGGAGATCGCGGGAAAGGGTGCGCAGGTCGAGGCGGCAGGAGAGGCGACCGATGCGTTGCGCCTTGTGCTGCAGCCCTACAGTGAATTGCGTAAGAGCCTCAAGAATGCCTCCGAGCATGACAAATACAAGGCATTGCACGCTTATTACCGCGCAAACTATCAATCGATCAAAAACAATTTCCGCAAGCTTTATGAGGCGCTTTACAACCTTTATTCCGAGGGAATTGTGAGCGACTATATTGAGCAGGACGGCAAGGAGCATCACTTCCAGCAGTTTTTGGGTCAGCTTTATCTGACCACCTGCTGTCTCGATGATGCCGAGGCACTTAAATTGACCTGGACGCCTACCACAAAGGTCTCCAAAACGCTCACGCAGGTCGTGGAGGAGTGCCATATGATGAGCGACTCGGTCAAGGCAGATCCCACAAACGTGACGCATCCGCACACGCTTGTCACCGAGCCGACTCCCGTGGAGAAGGTCGAGCCTCCCGTTGCGCCCACCGTGGTGCATGAGCCCGATGTTCCCGTACCCGTGGAAAAGCCGACGGCACCGCTCTTCGTTGAGGATCCGGGAGCCGAGCCACCCCGTGCGGAGGATCCGGGAGAGGCACCTACGCCCCCCGCGCTTTCCGAGGTGATGACCAATTGGGCAGATTTTTACGTTGAGGTCGATTACGAGGGAAGAGAAGAGCTGATCGGCGAAAGAACGCTGACCTTGACCACTACCATGACGCGCGAGGTGTCGGTGGACAATCTTCTCTACGTTCGTTTTTACGATTATGACGGTACGTTGATCGGCAAGACCGAATATACGTCGGGGGATTCTCTTGCGGAGCTTTCCTATCCCATTGCCCCCTCGCGTGATGCGAATGCGCAATACGTATACGAATTTGCGGGCTGGAAGCGCTTTGACGGTACCGCGCTTACGGCAAGCACCATCACAAACGATATTTCTCTCCGTGCCGCGTATCAGCGCTTTTTGTGCCGGTATCAGATCACGTGGCGGATTGACGGAAAGGTCGATAAGGTCGAGTATTGGGACTATGGAACGGTTCCTACTTATCACGTATCGAACAAGGTCGAGGGAAAGTATGATTACGTCTTCTCGGGCTGGTCTCCCACGGTCAGCGCGGTCACGAGTGACGCTACCTACGACGGACATTACCAAAAGATTCTGCGTACCCACACGGTCACGTGGAGACTGGACGGCGGTAGCCGTATCGAGCGCGAGACCTTGGAGGAGAGCAAGCTCCCCACATACGAGGGTGTTAAGGATTACGCAAAGAACAACAAGTGGTATGCCTTCACGAATTGGGATGCGGAGATCAAGCCCATCACCGCAGACGTGACCTATACCGCAGTCTACCGTGATCCCGTGTTCTTTTCTACGGGTGCGACGGGCGCCTCCAACGTCAACGTGTCGGTCAAAAACGGCACCGTAACGGCGGAAATGCTCGAGACGGTGGTGGATTTTGAGAACCTTTGCGATTTTGCCGTGAGATGTGGCTACGATCTCGTTCTGATGCGCAATACGGTCAGCGTTCGCTTTACCCCCGAGGCACTCAAGTCGCTTCGCGCGGACGGATGCAAGCAGATCCGCTTTGAGCGGTCGAGTGAGACGTTGCAAAACGGCACGGGCTATGTGCTTGCCTTTCTTGATGGGGATGGAGGTGCGATAAACACCGACGTTCCCGTAACGGTGCAGTATCGCTACACCGCCATCGAGGACGGCACCCCTGCCTGCTACGAGTACCAAAACGGGAAATGGACGGCTCTGGAGAGCACCCGCCAAGGTGGCGTTCTCTCGACCTCACGTACGGGCGGCGGCATCTTCTGGGTCGGTACCGCGCACTATATCCTTTATGATCCGATCGAGACCTGCAACACGCTTGCTTTGCCTTCGCGTGCGGTCGCGGGGACGTGGGTGGAGCTTGGCGGCGCGAGCTGCGTTTACGGCTATGAGATCACGGAGATCCTGCTGACGTTGGCGGACGGATCGACGCTTGTAGTTGAGGGGGATGGCTTTGAAATGCCCGATGGCGCGGTCAATATCACGCTGACCGTCGAGCAGATCGTCTATCACGTCAGCTTTGTGGTCAACGGCACGGTGATCTTGGAGGGAGACTATCTCCTCGGTGAGCAGATCGTCATTCCCGCCGACCCCACGCTTGACCTTGGAGACGGCTTGGTCTATACCTTCACGGGCTGGTCGCCCGCTGTCACGCTGGCAGGCGGTGAGGAGCGGAACATCGTTTACACCGCGCAGTTCATGTCCAGCGCTCCCATTACCGAGGAGGAGCAGCTGGCAATGGAGAGCAACGATATTCTGGTGCGGATCATTGTGGTCGCGCTTGTATTCGTTGCGGTGATCGTCGGCGTGATCGTTCTCGTCGTCGTCATCCGTCGCAAGCGGAGATAAAAAAGAAAAGGCTTCGACCGCAAGTGCGATCGAAGTCTTTTTTGTATGTCAATCGATGTCCTCAAGGACCTGCTCGGGCTTGACCTCCAGCATTTCGGGGTTTTCCACGAGGCGGCGGATGTACTTGAACGCGGAGGCGTAATAGAAGCCGTCACAGATGCGCTCGTCGGTCACGACCTTGATCTCCGCATATTTCTTGACCGATACGTTGCCCGCACGGTCACAGGAGACGACCGATCTCTTTCCGCCGTATGCGATGAAGATGGGGAGATTGCCGAAATTGTAGATGTGGTGATAGATCGGACGGATGCCGAGGGAGCCCATGCTCGTGATGATAAGCGAGCCGTGGAAGGGGGAGAGCCAAAGCAGCTTTTTGGGAAGCATACCGAAGTAATCGAGGAAATTGAGAAATTTGACCGTCCAACGGCAGAGAAGACCGGGGATGAGGGTGAGGGTCTTGTTGAGCTTATCAAACGCGCTCTTTTCCTCGGGCTTGGAGGTGACCTCCGTCACTGCCTTGTTGAATTTTTCGTAAACGTCGTCAATGGTATCCGCGGGGTCGAAGCGGACCTTGATGCAGGTCTCGGGCGCCTCGGAGGTCAGCTCCTTTTTGATGGTCATGACGACTTGAATATCGTTGCGCGCGAAGATCTTCTGACCGCTGATGAAGCGGTTGATCGCGGGGCGCTGGGAGACGGTGCGAACGTATGCGGCGAGCATGACGTGCAGAAAGCTGAAGTTGGTCTGTCCGTTCTTGACGCGCTCGCGGCAATACTGCTCGGTCTTGCTCATATCGAACATATCCGCGTAGGTATTGCAGGCATCGCATCGCTGGGACATGACGTAGGGCATGAACTTGGTCAGGGGATCGATCGTGCGGAGCTTTCGTCCGTCCGAGCGGTCACCCAAGCGGCGGCGCCTTTTTTTCTGTTTGATTTCTTCTGCCATATGGTAGAACCTGTTCCTTCCTGTCTTATGACGGTTGGGGGATTGTTGTAATATCAACAACATATTTATATTATAAACAAAAGTTTACATTCCGTCAAGGGGGAGTGACGAAAAAACGTCCCATTTTTGCAAAAAATCGACCGAATGTGATTGAAAATCAGCGTTTAATGTGGTAAAATGATAGGGAAGAAAGCTATGAAACGGAATTTTAGAGAAGAGGAGACGGGTTATGAAGCACGTGGATATTTATACCGACGGAGCCTGCCGAGGAAACCCCGGACGAGGCGGCTGGGGCGCGGTTTTGGTCTTTCGCGGCGTGGAAAAGGAGCTTTCGGGCGGCGAGCGCGAGACCACGAACAATCGCATGGAGCTGACTGCGGCGATCGAGGCGTTGCGTGCGCTCAAGGAGCCGTGCGAGGTCACCCTGACCTCGGACTCCAAGTATCTTGTCGATGCCATTACCAAGGGCTGGGCGGAGTCTTGGCGCGCAAAGGGCTGGAGACGTGCGGATCGCTCGCCCGCGCTCAATCCAGATCTTTGGGAGGCGTTGCTCTCGGAGCTTTCGCGCCACCGTGTGGAGCTTGTCTGGGTAAAGGGTCACGACGGACATCCCTACAACGAGCGCTGTGACCGTCTCGCAACCTCCTTCGCCGACAGCTTTGAAGAAGGGTAGAAAGTGAATTTTGGAGAGGGAGGGCACTTTTCAGGAAAGTACCCTCCCTCTCCAAACCTCTCCCACCCTCAAACCTTTTACCAAGCAAAACAGAGCACCGCACTCCTACAGAGTACGGTGCTCTGTTTTGGCAAAAGCCTCTCGCCTCGAGAGGCTTTTGCGCGAACAGATGCACGATGGTAAAAATAGTGCGTCATCCTGAGCGGCGGCAACGTGCCGCACCGAATAGTCGCCCTTCGTTCAGTGCGAACAATTACCACGAT
>JAFTJB010000029.1 GCA_017456625.1 Clostridia bacterium | reverse complement strand
TCTGCGGGCTTTGCGGGCTGCTTGGGTGTGTATTTCTTGTCGATTACCTCTGCGTTATCTGTGTTGATCGAGACCGAGGCGCGGTCGAGGATGGAGCGCATCACGCTTGCATCCTGACGGAGGGTATCGATCTCCTCCTGCAGTCCTTCGATGGTCTTCTTGAGCTTGTCGTTCTCGCTTGCGAAGCGGACTGCGTCCTTATCTACCTTCTTGAATGCCTCCTGCATGGAGATACGCTCGGAGCAATAGGAGAGCGCGCAAAGGATCGCGGCTTCATTCTTTGTGCAACGGGGACTCTTGAGGTTGATGTCGCGCATACGGCGATCGAGGATCCCAACGATGTTTTCGACCTCGTCGGGCGCGGCGTCGCTGATGATGTTCAGCTCCATATCCGCCACGGTAATGGTGTACTTCTGTTTCATGATGTGCCTCCGCATAGTGTTTATAATTATCCAAATATCATTATACAATAAAATATCGAAAATGAAAAGGGCTTTTTTGAAATTTTTTATTAAAAATCAAAAATGTTTTTACTTTTGCGGCTTTTGTAAGCCCCTTTTTCTTTCGAAAAGCCTTGACAAAGCGGTCGGGGCGTGATATAATACAAAAACATTCATACACTTGTGAGGGAGTAGCATGCGCGCCGCGGTGCGTAGCAAGTCAACATACTGACCCTGCGGTCTGGCTTGCTTTCAATTGCGAGACTCATGTATAATGCCGAGTCGGCTATACATAGGGGTACTCTGTCACGAGAGACGCATAGCCCCCGATGCTATGCCTTTTTTTATGGATCAAGACTATTTGGTGTGAAAGGAACAGAACATGGAGTGGAGCTTTGAATTTTTTGCCTCGAGCGCGCTGGTCGGAGTCGGGCTTGCGATGGATGCGTTTTCGGTCTCCTTGGCGGACGGACTGAACGAGCCCTGTATGAGACGGGGACGTATGTGCGGGATCGCGGGTGTGTTTGCGTTTTTTCAGGCGCTGATGCCCTTTATCGGGTGGGTGTGCGTACATTCTATTGTACAGTATTTTGAGTCCTTCCAGAAGTTCATTCCTTGGATCGCGCTGGGACTTCTCGGCTTTATTGGCGGAAAGATGCTCTACGAGGGCATTATGCAAAAGGGAGAAACGGAGGTGCACTGTGTTGGCGCGGCAGGGCTGTCGGCACTTCTCTTGCAGGGCGTCGCGACCTCGATCGACGCGCTGTCGGTCGGTTTCCAGATCGCGAATTACGGGCTTGCGCAGGCAATCGTTTGTGCGTTGCTGATCTCCTTTGTTACCTTCTTCATCTGCCTTGGCGGTCTCTTTCTCGGTAAAAAATTCGGTATGAGCCTTGCGGGGAAGGCATCCGTTCTCGGTGGCTGTATTCTGATCGCCATCGGTCTGGAGATCTTCATTACGGGAATTATTTGATACAACGAAGCGCGGAGCACTTGGACAGAGAGTGCACCGCGCTTTATTTTTTCTTCAAGCTCCGAAAAAGTGGGATTTTGACTTGTTCGATTGCACAGATTTTTCAAGTGGATTTTGTGCTTTTTGCCGATTTTTGCTTTTGGGTTGTTTTCGGTGTCATCAGTTTTTGGAAAAGCACTTGACTTTTTTTAAATTATGTAATAAAATAATTATGTGTGTATCAGAAATACAATCGAAAAGGAGACCACAACATGAAAAGATACGGCATTTTCAAGATCATGCTGTTAATGCTGGCTCTGCTCCTGACCCTCTCGATGGCGTCCTGTGCGCTGTTCATGACGGGCGGAGAGGCCGAAACAACGACTCCTGAGGTCACCGACGAACCGAGCACGCCGGATGCTCCGAGCGGCCCGAGCACGCCAAGCACCCCGAGTACTCCGAGCACTCCGAGTACCCCGAGTACTCCGACCGATCCTACACCCCAGGAGAAGTATACCGTCATCGCGGTGAACGGAACGGGTGCGGGCGGCAGAACCGTGTACTCGAAGGATGAGGAGGTCGTTCTCACTCCCGTAACACCCCCCAACGGCTACGTGTTCTCGCACTGGGAGAATGCTGCCGGTGAGAAGGTTTGCGATACGCCCGAATACACGTTTACCGCAACCGAGAACGTCACCTATAAGGCATACTTCAAGCCCGCTATCAGTACTGCGGTCTCAAGACCGATCGTAGAAGATCTGGAGAAGGATTGGCAGCAGGGCGGAATTAATACCACCACGAACGTGCTTGACATCGGCGCAAAGGCAACCACGCACCGTGTCGTATTCGCAGAGCCCTTCCTGCTCAAGGCAGGCTCTAAGATTACCGCTACGCTCCCCGAGTTCGAGTGCCGCGCCGGTACTTCCGACTGTAGCGAGAAGACCTGTAGCATGGGAGGAAAGTGCGGATTGACCATGGCACTCTGCTACCTTGAGAAGCTGGTCGAGGGAGAGTCTAAGGACCTCAACGATTACAAGGTCCTCAAGTACGATTGGTACACCGACCTCAACCTTACGGTAAAAACGGATACCTACGTCGTTATCTGTGTCAAGAGTGACGCGCACGGCGGTACGATCCGCTTCAACATCAATACTCCTACCACCTTTGGCGGCGACGTCAGCGCAATGTCGCTTGTAAAGGTGACTTACAGCGAGGCACCGAAGGAATCCGAGAAGACCGCGATCGGCTCTTATTGGAACGACGAGCTCGTTGATGCGGTCAACAAGATCGACAACGTCCGCGCAGATGCAAGCTCCTATCTTTCCGAGTTCTTCTATATCACCGATACCCACTGGATCGAAAATGCACAGTATTCTCCCGCTCTCATCTCCTACCTTGCAGAGCAGGTCGATAATTACAACGTCGTCTTTGGCGGCGACCTGATCTATCGCTACAACGAAAAGAAGCAGGGCGCGATCAAGGATGAGATCGAGAAGTTCTACGCGGCGTTCACGGATTACACCAAGAACGGCGACAAGTTCAAGATCTTTACCACCCTCGGTAACCACGACCGCAACGGCTCGAGCAATCAGCCGCTTGCAAGCGAGCGCCTCACCGAGCAGGAGGCATACGATCTTTACCTCAAGCGCACCGAGGGCTGGGCAGTGACCGAGAAGGGCAACCCCAACCAGTCCTACTACGACGATACCGTTAACAAGGTTCGTTACGTACAGTTCTACTTCTCAGGCAGTCGCTACGGCATGATTGAGGATGGCTACGTGGATGACGCGTTTGATTGGGCATCCGAGAAGATCCTCGAGCTTGACGAGTCCTGGACCGTCGTTCTCTTTACGCACGGCTTCTACTGTGCTTCCGAGGGCGAGGATTACGAGATCACCGATAAGAGCAAAGAGATGGCAAATAAGGTGCTCAATCTTAAGCTCAACGCAGAGGCTGATCTTGCGGTATGGATCACGGGTCACAACCATGAGGACCGCGCAGAGGAGCTCGTTCTTGCGGATCCCAATTCCGGTGAGCCTGCAACCAAGCTTTGGCTCCTGTCTCTCAATACCGATGCTTATACCCACAGCAATGCGGACGATAGCCACGAGATGAAGCTCGGCACGGTCAACGAGCAGAGCTTTGCTTACATTCAGATCGACGCATTCAACAAGAACATCCACGTTACCCGCCTCGGTGCAGGTGACGATGCGGTTTACTCCTACGGCACACCGGCTGACGGCGCTACCGATGACGGTAACGGCTCCAACGGCGAGGATGGAAAGTACACCATCCGTGTCAACGGCGGTACGATGGAGGATGGCTCTGTAAGAGCTGACCTCGAGGCAAACGCTACCGTTACCCTTACCGCAAACGAGGCGGCAGAGAGCTACCGCTTCACCGGCTGGAAGAACAAGGCAGGCGTGATCGTCAGCACAGACAAGACCGCAACCTTTACGGTTACTGCTGACGAATCCTATACCGCAACCTTCGGTTTGATTCCGATCGTTGACATTACGGTCGTTGGCGGTACGATTGAGGGCGGCTTGACCGAGATCACGATCGCCGCGGATAAGATGCTGACCGTTACGGCAACGCCTCATCCTCAGCCCAACATCTACGTTTTCTCTCATTGGGAGAACGCAGCGGGCGAGATCATTGGTGATCAGGTAAGCATGGCGATCAAGGTGTCCGATGTGGATGACACATGGACGGCAGTTTACAAGCCGATCCAAAGACCTGTTTCCTTCATTGTGAACGGTACCTTCGAGGGTGGCGCAACGAGTGCAATCAGCGAGATGGGCGCAAGCCTGAAGCTGATCGCGAATGCACCCGAAGCGGGCAAGATCTTCTCGCATTGGGTCAACTCCGAAAACGAGACCGTTGGCACGAGCGCAGAGTGTGAGGTCGTTGTAACCAAGAACGATACCTACACCGCAGTTTACGTCAACGCACAATAAAATACCGAAAAAAACGGCACTTCCGAAAGGATTGTACTCTTAAGGACAGTTTTTGGAATACATTACCTGCCGATAGAAAAAGCAGAAACCGCAGATTGATTTTCTGCGGTTTCTGTGTTATAATAGGAGTAGGGACTAAACCTGATTCATCTGATAAACAAAAGTTAAACTTGAATAAATCCGACATATAAAAAACAAGAATTTGAAGAGGAACGGATATGGAGCAAAAATATCAGATTGGTAATGAATATGGATCTATAATATGGGACATCGAAAAGCTCCTCAAAGATATTGAAAAGTTTAGAATAAGAGCATTCGATGTTAAGCTTCTTGCTCTAAACAATCCATTTCACGGAAACGAAAAATATGCTATGACTACCGAAATTACTCAGCCTCTAATTATTGTCAAGCTAACAGAAAATATAGACAAGCTAATTGATGGCAACCATAGATTACAAAAGGCATTGAAACTTGGTATAGCAACGATTGATGCTTATTATCTGTCATTTGAAGAGCATCGTGACTATATTGTTGATTTTAACGAGAATATATATCATCATGTGGTAAGCCATTGGAGAAAGTAAATTCCAATGTGTCGAGAAATATTGAAATGCCAATTGATAATAGCCTCCCTTGTGTATAAAGGGAGGTGGCACGCGTTAGCGTGACGGAGGGATTGTAAAGGTTAGATTTTCTATAAAACAATCCCTCAGCCGCCTTCGGCGTCAGCTCCCTTTGCACAAGGGAGCCTTTTCTTTTTGTTCATCTATGACTTGTCAATTTTCCTGACAAGCACTGCATTTGTATCCACAAATGCAAAATACGGCATACCTCTTTTGAGATATGCCGTATTTTTGGAAACTGTCCTTTAGAGTGACGCTCTAAAGGGCGGGCCGGTTTTTGTTATTTTTTCAACGTACGCATGGCGTTAAGGATCGCGAGGACCGCAACGCCAACGTCGGCAAAGGTTGCTGCCCACATATTCGTCATATTAAAGATGCTGAAGAAGAGAAAAAGCACCTTGATGCCAATGGCAAATACGATGTTTTGATGGACGATCCGTCGGGTATAGCGTGAAATATCGATCGCAGTCGAAAGCTTTTTAAGGTCGTCGTCCATCAGTACGATATCCGCAGCCTCGATCGCCGCATCCGAGCCGAGCGCACCCATGGCAATGCCAAGATCCGCGCGCGCCATCGCGGGTGCATCGTTAACTCCGTCGCCAACAAAGACGAGCGTGCCGTTTTTGTCCTTTAACAGAGCCTCAAGCCTTTCTACCTTGTCGGCAGGGAGAAGCTCTGCGGCATAGCCGTCGAGTGAGAGATCTCTTGCGACCGCGCGTGCCGCATCCTCTCGATCTCCGGTGAGCATGACCGCGCGACGCACTCCGCAGGCGTGCAGCACATCGATCGTTTCTCTCGCGTTTTTCTTAATGCGATCGGAGATCAGGATCGAGCCGAGAAATGCGCCGTTCAGACAGACGTAGATAGCGGTTCCAACGTCGGGCTCTGCGATGTAGGAGATCCCCTCGCGCTCCATGAGCTTTGCGCTTCCAACGAGAACGGTGCTGCCGTCGATCACCGCGCGTACACCGTAGCCTGCGAGCTCCTCGATCCCGTCAGCTTGCGGAAGGGGATGCGCGGATCGCGTGCTGTAGGCGTGCTTGAGAGACTCGGCAATGGGATGGTTGGATGCCTGCTCTGCCGAGGCGGCAACCGCAAGAAGGGTGCCTTCATCGCCCGATACGGGGGTGATGCGAACGACCTCAAAGCTTCCGCGGGTTAGCGTTCCCGTTTTGTCGAATACGACTGTGTCGGCGTTGGCAAGGGCTTCCAGATGGTTGGCACCCTTGACGAGAATTCCGTGACGCGAGGCACAGCCAAGACCGCCAAAATAGGAGAGTGGAACCGAAATAACAAGCGCACAGGGGCAGGAAACGACCAAAAAGATGAGCGCGGTGTGTAGCCAACGTTGCCATTCTCCCGTAATCAAGGAAGGGATAATCGCCAGAAGAAGCGCGCCGATGACCACGAGCGGTGTGTACCAATGCGCGAATTTCGTGACCGCGTTTTCCGCCTTGGATTTGACGAGCGAGGAGGATTCGACCAGCTCAAGGATCTTGGCAACAGTCGATTCACCGTAGGGCTTGATCACGCGCAGACGGAGCAGACCGCTGATGTTGATGCAACCGCTGATCGCCTCGTCTCCAACTCCGACCGAGCGGGGGAGCGCCTCGCCCGTGAGTGAGCGGGTATCCAGATTACTGCTTCCCGCGAGCACAATACCGTCAAGCGCGATCTTCTCTCCGGGGCGAACGATCAGAGTATCGCCGATCTGTACCTCGTCGGGGGAGAGGATGACCTCTTCGCCGTTTCGCTCCACACGCGCCTCATCCGGGCGTATGTCCATGAGAGCGGCGATCGAGCGACGGCTCTTTCCCACAGCGATGCTCTCAAAAAGCTCGCCGACCTGATAAAAGAGCATGACGAACACCGCCTCGGGGTATTCCGCAATGACGAACGCGCCGACCGTGGCGATCAGCATGAGGAAGTTTTCGTCAAAGATCTGACCGTGTGCGACGTTGCGTGCCGCTTTCAAAATGACCTGCCATGCGACGGGGAGGTAGGCTACAAGATGGCAGGGAAGGAGAATATACCACACGTCGGGCAAAATACCGATCCAACGGAGGAGGGATACGAGAATAAGTAGCCCTGCCGAAAGAAGGATGCGCCCGAGTGTTCGCTTTTGGCTTTTCGTGAGCTTCATTTTGCAATGACCTTACAATCCGCATCCACGCGGCTGACAGCCTTGCAGGCTTCCTTGACGATCTCATCCCAACGCGCATCATCTCCCTCAAGCACCAGCTTTTGCGCGAAAAAGCTGACGGTTGCGCTCCTAACGCCGTCGATCTTGAGGATATTCTTTTCCATTTTTGCCGCGCAGTTCGCGCAATCAAGGTTTTCCATAGCAAATGTCTTTTTCATAGTGATCTTCCTTCCATAATATAATTATTTTTCTTCGGAAATGTGCTCCATGCCCTGTGCGAGGATGGAGTGGATGTGGTCATCGGCAAGCGAATAGTAGACCGTTTTGCCCGCACGACGGAATTTGACCAGACGCGCCTGCTTGAGGATACGGAGCTGGTGCGAGATAGCGGAGATCTGCATACCGAGCAAAGCGGCAATGTCGCAGACACAAAGCTCGGTCTCGTAGAGCACGTACAAAATTTTAATGCGCGTGCTGTCTCCAAAGATCTTGTACAGATCCGCGAGCGCAAAGAGCTCCTCCTCGGGGGGCATACAGGCACCCGCGTGCTCCATCTGCGCGGGATGCAATTTCTCTTCCTTACAATTCGGTGCGATCTCTCTCAAGCTCATACCTCCTTTCATCACTTGAACAGTTGTTCAAGTGTATTATACAACATGAACCGATGAATGTCAAGAGAAATAAAGAAAAAAGCACTTTGAAAAGTGCTTTTTCCTTTTGGAGGATCAGTTGTTTTTTATACCGTACCGCGCGTTTGTGCCGAGCGCACCTTCAATGCGCAGGAGGCGATTGTATTTCGCCACGCGCTCACTGCGGCAGGGTGCGCCCGACTTGATAAAGCTTGCGTTGACCGCAACGGCGAGGTCGGAGAGGGTGGTGTCCTCGGTGTCGCCCGAGCGGTGAGAGGGGATGAAGCGGTAGCCCGCGCGCTTTGCCGTTTCGATCACGCGGAGCGTTTCGGTCAGCGAGCCGATCTGATTGGGCTTGATGAGAATCGCGTTTGCAGCACCCTTTTCAATTCCCTCAAGCAGGCGCTTTTCGTTGGTCACAAAAAGATCGTCGCCAACGAGCATGATGCGTTTGCCGAGTTTGTCGGTCAGCGCGCGCCAACCCTCAAAATCGCGTTGATCCAAGCCGTCCTCAATCGAAAAAATGGGATATTTGTCGACCAGCGTGCTCCAATATTCGATCAATCCCTCGCGCGTGTAGCTCTTTTGCCGCTTGGGCATACGGTATCTGCCGTCCTCGCCGCACCATTCGCCCGCCGCGCAGTCAAGCGCGATCTTGACCTCGTCCGTATTGTAGCCACTCTCTTCAATGGCGCGGCAGATCAATTCAAGCGCATCCTCGTCGGCGGTAAGATTGGGTGCAAAGCCACCCTCGTCACCAACCGTGGAGGCATAGCCATCCTCGCGCAGAATTTTACCGAGCGTGTGATAGATCTCGCTTCCGATGCGAAGTCCCTCCGAGAAGGAGGAAGCCCCAACGGGCGCGATCATAAATTCTTGGATCTCGACGTTGTTGGATGCATGTGCGCCGCCGTTGAGAATGTTCATCATGGGGACGGGTAAGCGCTCCGCCGCACAGCCGCCGAGATAGCGATAAAGAGGGAGGTGATACCAATTTGCCGCGGCACGCGCGACTGCCAGGGAGACGGCAAGGATCGCGTTGGCACCGACACGGCTTTTCTCGTCCGTGCCGTCCAATTCACAGAGAATGCGGTCGATCTCACCCTGCTCCGAGGCACAAAGCCCCGAGATCGCGGGGGAGAGCAGCTTTGCGACGTTGGAGGATGCCTCACGGACGCCCTTTCCGCCAAAGCGGCGGCGGTCACCGTCGCGCAGCTCGCACGCCTCGTAGATGCCTGTGGATGCGCCCGACGGAACGCTTGCGACACCGACCGTGCCGTCGGCAAGAAATACGGTCGCCTCTACCGTGGGATTGCCGCGTGAATCGAGGACCTCCCTCGCCGTGCAACGAATGATTTGCGGTTTGTTCATGAAATACTCCTTTCAAAACGGAAAAGATGTTTTGCAAGGATAGTATTTGTCGCGCTTGTCTGAATTATACCCCAAAATCTGCCGCCAAAGAAAGCACGTATCGACCTTCTTCGTCATATTATGACATTGAAGGAGGTGTGAACGATGCACAGTGAAAACAAAACAACAGGCGAGTGCATTGCGGTGATCGGCTCGGTCACGCAGGCAATGCGCGCACAGCGTGTGTTGGCGGAAGCCTCTCTTCGCGTTGAGGTGATCCGCGCGGACTCTACCGTAACAGGGAGGGGCTGCGCTTACGGTCTGATGTACCCATGCGTGCAGGACGAGGCGGTCAGAGCGGCTCTGCGAGGGGCGGGGATCCGTGTTCGCGGAGGAGGCAGACGATGATCTATTTGGACAATGCCGCAACGAGCTTTCCAAAGCCGCGAGGTGTGATCGAGGAGCAGATGCGTTGTATGCGCCAATATTGCGGCAACCCGGGGCGCGGCGCGCACAGACTCTCGCTTGCCGCCGCCGAGAAGATCTATGCGTGCAGAGAGCTGATCGCGGACACCTTCGGCGCTTCGGCAGAGCGCGTGTGCTTTACGCAAAATACCACAACGGCGCTCAATATTGCCATCAAGGGGCTGCTATGTGAGGGAGATCACGTCCTGATCTCGGACATGGAGCACAACGCGGTCTACCGTCCCGTGGCACGGCTTGCGAGTGAGGGGAGGATCACCTACGACGTTTTTCCAACCTTTCCGCTCTCTCCTGACCGCAGTACGGCACGGATCTGCACCGCCATTGCGCATCTGATCCGTCCTAACACCAAAATGCTGATCTGCGCGCACGCGTCCAATATTTGCTCTGCTACCTTGCCGATCAAAGAGATCGGTGCGCTTTGTCATAAAAAGGGGATCCTTTTTGTGGTGGATGCCGCGCAATCTGCGGGGCATTTGCCGATCGACGTGACAAAAATGCGGATCGACGCGCTTTGCGTGCCCGGGCACAAGGGGCTTTTGGGACCGCAGGGATGCGGATTTGTCGTGTGGGGAGAGGATGTTTCGGCGGATACGCTGATCGAGGGTGGAAGTGGGTTTCATTCGCTTGATGCGCAAATGCCCGAGGAAGCTCCCGAGAGATTTGAGGCGGGTACGTTGCCAACTCCTGCCATCGCGGGGCTTTGCGAGGGGATCCGCGAGGTGCGGGAGATCGGGCTTGAGGCGGTGGAACGGCACGAAAGAGAGCTCAACGAGCGGCTTTTTGCAATGCTTTCCACCTTGCCGGATCTCTGTATCTGCGCACCGCTCCACCGTGGCTCGATCCTTTCATTCGTGTGCGACAGGATCCCCTCCGACAGACTTGCCGCAGAGCTGGATCGGCGCGGATTTTGCGTACGCGCGGGCTTTCATTGCTCGGCACTCGGGCACAGGACTCTGCAAACGCCCGACGGCGGCGCTCTGCGCGTCAGCCCGGGGATCTATACGAAAAGTACCGATATCGATGCCTTTTTCCACGCGATGCGAGAGATCTTAACTTAAAGGACGGCCGCGGCTGTCCTTTTTCATGCGAGAGATGCCAATTGCGAGATCGCCGCGGGGGCGCTGATCAGCGTTGCGTGCTCGCGCAGATAGACCGAGAGCGTGCCTGCGTTTTCCATGCTCCCGTATTCCACCATAAAGCAGAGCTCATCCGGGGTGGAGAAGGGCGAGGGCGCGAGTGCGGTGAGCAATAAATAATAACGACCTCTGCCGTCGCGGAAGGCGGCACTCTCGCATATGTAGCCGATGCGATGCAATCGGTCACAGACCGCCAAAAGATCGTTCAGATGATCAAATCGGTAGGCGAATTCGCGACGGAAGCAGTCGTTTGCCCGCTTGGGCGAGCGGAGCTCTAACGCGTTGCGATCCTGTGACCTCATTGCCGTGTCCTCCTCCGTAGCCTCGTTTTCCGTGAGATTGCAGATAAAAAGCTCGCAGCCTCCCTCGCGTGAGGGAAAATACTGCACCGAGAGATGTCGGTCGTCTGCATCAAAGCCGATCCGCTGTCTCAATTCGGAGAGAAGCAGACGAAACGAGCGGTGCGTTTGGTCAAGATCCTCACCGATCGTTTCGGTATTCAATTCAAAGTGTGACATATCCGTAGGTGTCAGCATGAGCTTGAGCTTGCGCGAGCTGATGCGTATAAGTTCCATGATCGTCACTCCTTTCGGTAATGCTCGGGGGGCGCTTACTACATTATAATCCGTTTGCCGAAAAAATGAAACCCCTAAAAATATGGTAATTTCATTGACGGCAGGCAAAAAATGTGGTAGAATACAGATAATGAAGCGTTTTACGAAAAAAGGAGTGGATAGATATGGAAAGCTCTGCAATTCTTTCTCGGGTGGATCACACCCTGCTGTCTCCCTCGGCAACGTGGGAGGAGATCCGCGCGCTTTGCGACGACGGCAGAAACTACAAGACCGCGTCGGTCTGTATCCCCGCGTGTTACGTCAAGGCGGCAAAGGAATATACAAAGGGGAAGCTTCCTATTTGTACCGTCATCGGATTTCCGACGGGCTACTCGACCACTGCCGTCAAGGTGCGTGAGACCGAGGATGCCGTCCAAAACGGTGCCGATGAGATCGATATGGTCATCAATATCGGCTTTTTGAAGGCGGGGGATCACGCGGCGGTGCTTGATGAGATCAGAGCGATCCGCGCGGCGTGCCAAGGAAAGATCCTCAAGGTCATCGTGGAGACGTGCTTGCTCACAGAAGAGGAAAAGATCGCCGTTTGCGGGATCGTTTCCGAGTCGGGCGCGGATTACATTAAGACCTCCACGGGCTTTTCAACGCATGGAGCGACCCTTGCGGACGTGGCGCTTTTTGCCGAGCACGTTGCCAAGCACGTCAAGATCAAGGCGGCGGGCGGAATTCGTAGCATGGAGGATGCCGAGCGCTTTCTCTCCCTTGGTGCCGACCGACTCGGTACGAGCGCCATTGTAAAACTGATAAAAGAAAAGGAAGGTAAATAACATGTCACAGTCCAATTGCCCGACCCCTCATATCGATGCGACCCCCGTGGATTTCGCCAAAACGGTGCTCATGCCCGGAGATCCTCTGCGCGCGAAATTTATCGCGGAAACCTACCTTGAAAACGCGCGACTCGTCAACCCCGTGCGTGGGATCAACGGATACACGGGTACGTGGAAGGGGGTTCCCGTTTCGGTCATGGCGAGCGGCATGGGCATCCCATCGATCGGGATCTACAGCTACGAGCTGTTCAATTTCTTTGATATCGATCACATCATCCGCATCGGCAGCGCGGGCTCCATTCAGCCCAACGTCCATACCAAGGAGCTGGTGCTCGGCATGGGTGCCTCCACCAATTCGGATTACGCCGCGCAGTACGGTCTGAACGCGAGCTATTCCGCGATTGCGGATTATCGCCTCTTGCGTATGGCGGCGGATATCTGCGAGGAGCGGAGGATCACGCATCACGTCGGAAATATCATTTCCACGGATATCTACTACCACGACGACCTTGATATCAATCTCAAATGGCAGAAGATGGGTATTCTTGCTGTCGAGATGGAGGCGGCGGGGCTTTATATGAACGCCGCACGCGCGGGAAAGCACGCCTTGGCGATCTGCTCGGTCTCCAACAATATCCTCACGGGCGAGGAATTGCCCGTAGAGACCAGAGAGACGGGCTTTACCGATATGATGGAGGTCGCGCTTGAGCTTGCGTACCGCCTCGGAAAAGAGGAAAAATGATGGACAAGGCTTTGATCCAAGCCGCAAAGGAAGCGCGCGATCGGGCATACGCTCCGTACTCATGCTTTGCGGTCGGTGCGGCGCTTGAGACAGCCGACGGGCAGATTTTTGTGGGCACGAACGTGGAAAATGCCTCCTATGGAGCGACAATATGCGCGGAGCGTGTGGCGTTTGGCGCGGCTTTAGCGGCAGGGAAGCGGACATTTGCCCGCATCGCGATCCTCGGCGGACGCGTGGGGGAGTCGCACCGCGCTTGCATGCCGTGCGGGATCTGCCGACAGGTGATGCGTGAATTCTGCGACGATGGCTTTGAGATCCTCACCGCAGAGGGCGAGGAGATCTTCCGTACCACGTTAAGCGCACTTTTGCCCGCATCCTTCTCGGCGGCATCGATGGAGGAGACGACATGAAGCAGGTCATATCGGTCGCGACCATGCGACACAGCGATGCCGAGACCATCCGCGCGGGGATCTCGGGGCGCGAATTGATGTACCGAGCGGGGCAGGCGATCATGGAGGCTTATCCGTGGCGCGGCAGGACTGCCATTGTTTGCGGAAGCGGAAACAACGCGGGGGACGGCTACGTTTTGGCACTTCTGATGCGCGAGCGGGGCATTTCCTGCACGCTCGTTCGCCTGACGGACAAGCTTTCCGCCGACGGAGCGTACTATTATGAAAAATGTGTGCAACAGGGCATTGAGTCCTGTCGCTTTACAAGTGATTTTGATTTTTCCCCCTATGAGGAGATCGCGGACTGTATGCTCGGCACGGGCTTTTCGGGCACGGTCGAGGGGATTTATGCCGAGGCGATCGAATTGATCAACGCGTCGGGCAAAACTGTGATATCGGTCGATATCAACAGCGGCTTGAACGGCGACAACGGGCTGGGTGAATGTGCTGTTCGCTCGGATCTGACACTCTCTATCGGATATTATCAGTTTGGACATTTTCTCGGCACGGCGAAGGATCGCATGAAGGAAAAGAAAAATCTCGATATCGGCATCGATCTGTACGGACGCTGTGCCGAGCTTGCAGAGGCTTCGGATCTTACTTCTCTTTTGGAGCGGCGTGCGCAGGTGTCGCACAAGGGCAATTACGGCTACGTTGCGCTTCTTGGCGGTTGCCGTGAGTACGCGGGGGCTGCAAAGCTTGCAAATATGAGCTGTGCGGCTCTGCGGAGCGGCTGCGGCGTGGTCACGCTTGCCGTGCCGAATTCCATTGCCGATAGCGTTTCTCCGTATCTGTTGGAGAGCACGCTCTGCCCAATGCCAGACGAAAACGGACATATCCTTCCAAATTTCGATGCCATTGACCGTTTGCTTGCCAACAGACGTGCGCTTGCGATCGGCATGGGATGGGGAAGAAGCGCGCACAACGCTAAAATTCTCGAGCATATCCTCACCAATCACGCGCTTTCCGTTGTCATCGACGCAGACGGGCTGAATACGCTTGCCGAGATGGATCGGGAGATCCTCGAGACGACGAAATGCCAAGTCCTGCTCACACCGCATCTTAAGGAGTTTTCCCGTCTGTGCGGCAAGGAGATGGCAGAGATCCTCACAGATCCCGTAGGAGCCGCCGAGGAATACGCAAAAATGACGGGCGTGTGCTTGCTCCTCAAGGGGGCTTGCACGGTGGTGACAGACGGAGAAAAAACGCTTTTGGTCGACCGCGGATGCGCGGGTATGGCAACGGCGGGGAGCGGAGACGTTCTTTCGGGCGTGCTGGCAGGACTTTTGGGCTACCTTCCGCTCACAACGCAAACGGCGGCGTGCGGCGCGTATCTCGCGGGGCTTGCGGGCGAGCTCGCGGAGCGCGAATTGAATGATATCGGTATGCTTGCATCCGATACGGTGCGACATTTGCCACAGGCAATCAATATAATCAGAAATGGAGATCCAAAATGAAAACAGAGGTATTGAGATATAAGGAATTGGATTATTCGATCCGCTATCCCGAGGGCTTTTCCGAGACGGAGAAGTATCCGCTGGTGATCTATCTGCACGGCGCGGGAGGAAGAGGCAGAGACATCAACGTCATCAAAAATCATTCCTTTTTCGCGGATTCGGAGCAATACTGCAAGGATGCGGTAACGGTGGTTCCGCAGTGCTACGCGAACACGTGGTTTGATATTTTCGAGCAGCTCAAGGATTACGTCGTTGCAATGTCCCGTATGGCGTGCGTTGACACCGATCGCGTGTACGTCATCGGTGCAAGCATGGGTGGATACACAACATGGCAGATCGGTATGTCTCTCCCCGAGATCGTAGCGGCGATCGTTCCAATCTGTGGCGGCGGTATGTATTGGAACGCGGAGCGACTCAAGCACACGGGCGTTTGGGCATTCCACGGCAGTGCGGATAAGACAGTGTCTTGCGAGGAGAGCGAGAAGATGGTTGCGGCGGTCAACAAGCGCGGAGGAAACGCCAAGCTGACGGTCTACGAGGGCGTACCGCACAATTCCTGGACACCGACCTTCCAAAGCAAGGAGATGTGGGCGTGGCTCTTTTCCAATCGCCTGCATTACGCGACGACGAAAAACGAATATAACGACGTTGTAAGGTTTGGATAATTAAATTCGTCGCCGTTTTCTATTCAAAAAATCCATAGCCGCTTTTCTTTTGACCATGTAGGCGCAAAAGAAAAGCTAACAAAAGAAAAGCGCCGATGAGGATGTTTCGCCACCTGTGGGTGGCGAGGAGGGCTACGCGCCCTCCACTGCGCAAGCTTTTGAAACAGCTTGACCAAAACTTTACATGATTAGGCTGTGCAAAAAAAGAAGCGCGCGGAATTCTCCGCGCGCTTCTTTTTTTATACCTCTTCAATCTCGATCTGCTCGTAGTATTTCTCCACGAGCTCTTGGCTCACCATGCCCGTAGCAGCAAATTGCGTGTTGGCAACGCCCGCCGCCATTCCGAGACGGATTGCCGAGATCATATCCATGCCGCGATCAAGCCCGACCGCGATCCCCGAAACCGTACTGTCACCCGATCCAACGGTGTTGATCGCCTTGACGCGCGGAGGCGTGAATTTGTAATACCGATCCCCGATCAGCGCCATCGCTCCGTCTGCTCCAAGCGTGAGGAGCGGAATTTCCACACCGCGCTCCGCGAGCGTGCGCAGGGCGTATTTGAGATGGTCGGTATCGCACAGCTCCGTGCCGAAAAGTGCCGAAAGCTCTGTGGTATTCGGCTTGATCATGAACGGCTTTTCGTGTATCACACGCTCCAATGCCGCGCCGCTTGTGTCTACGATCAAACGGACACCGCTCTGCCGCGCGAGTGAGATGAGCTCGCAATAGAAATCTGCATCCAAGCCTCTCGGCAGACTTCCCGATGCTACCGCGACCGAGGCACGGGGCAGGGTACGCGCAAAATCCTTCATAAATCGCGCGCGCTCCTCTGCACTGACCGTAGGACCTGCCTCCAATATCTCGCTTGACCTGCCGCTATGGTCGGTGACGTTGACGTTGATGCGAGTCTCCTCCGCGATCTCGGTAAATGCCGCCTCAATGCCGAGCCGCTCGACCTCACGGCGGATGTACGCGCCGTTGTAGCCGCCGACAAAGCCCATCGCACAGGCAGGGGTGCCGAGCATCGTGGCGACCTTAGCGACGTTTAGTCCCTTTCCGCCTGCCGTAACAGAGCATTTTTGCGGACGGTGCACCTCACCGAGGATAAATTGATCAACAAAATAAACGCGATCGATCGCGGGATTTGCCGTAACGGTCAGTATCATAAGAAAGCTCCTTGCTTTTTTTCTAATCATACCACGCTTTCTCCAAAAAATCAAGTCATTGTCACAAATCAACCGAGATCCGCCACCGCACCCGCCGCAGAGGCGCAATTTTCGTATGCTTACGATATGGCTCATGATGTGGAAATGTCTCAACGTGAGACAAGCGCGTTCGTTCGTTCCTTTGCTAACAAAACAAACGGCTTGACAGACGGTCAAAAAAAGAATATAATGGTCATGACCGCGACAAGTGTGTATTTCATCACGGCAGATGGATATTTGTCCGGCGAGCTTGAAAAAGGTTTTATAATCGACGGAAACGAAGAAAAAATAAAAGCGTTTTGGAAGGAGTTTGGAAATGGAACTGACAGAGGATCAGAAGTATTTGATTCGTGGGTTGAAGAGTCTTGGAGCAGAGGGCGAGGAAGTCGTCGGAATCATGCTGGCACTCGAAACGGAGGATCAAGTCGCAGATATGATCGAGTGGCTTCGTTCTCAAGGTCAGAGCGGAGTGAGACCGACCATGAGCGACGTGATCGGAAAAATGCTGGAGATCGTCAAAGAGTAACGCATTCTGCCGAAGAGGTTCGGGAGCTTTTAAAAAAGCTGAAGGAACATTACGAGACACACGGCTATTTCTCCCTCGCCGCAGAGGGCGAAAATACGGCGCAGGAGGCGCGAGAAGGCGAGGATGCGCCTACTACACACTCTCCGAAGCCTTATAGTAGGCAAGCTTCACGGAACTTTAGCAAAAAAAGTAGACCCGCCTCAAGATCGGGAAAACTCCCTCACAGGTAGCAAAGCCTACGTTTACAGTATAGCAGACTTTCTCGAAAATGTCAAGGGGGTATTTGACAACACTTTTTCCAAGGATGTTTATGAGAAGTTTGGTATGAGCCGAAAAGACGATGATTTTTCAAAGCCACTTCATTTTTCTCTCGCTCCGTCCTCCGACAAGGTAGTAATCTCAAAGGGCGAGCGAGAAAAGCAACGCGCGCAGTACCAAAGCGACCGCGGTGCCATCTTGTGCCATTTTAATTCTGTTCGTTGTGCATATTAACTATGCCTTTGTAATAAACTAAATCAAAATATAGAAAAACCGTGGTAAAAACCACGGTTTTTCTATATTTTGGTGGAAACAGGGAGACTCGAACTCTCGACCTCACGGATGTGAACCGTGCGCTCTAACCAACTGAGCTATGCTTCCAACGGTGCATATTATAGCATATTCTGTGTAGGATTTCAAGTCTTTTTTCTAAATTTTTTCGTTTTTTCTGCATGGGTCAAATGCCGTTGCTCGAAGCAGAGGCAATTTGCGTGAATGTTTTCTCTTGACAATCGGTTTGGGCTATGATATCATGACATTAACTCGATCTATCGATCATCCGAAACGCAGTATTACTCAAGGTACAAAAGGAGAACGCTATGAGCCTACGTATTCAATCCGTCCTCGCGAGGAATACCGAGGACACAAAATATCCGCTTGTCGATGCCGTTTCGATCGAAGCGTGCGGAGGGGTGGAGTCCGTTTGGGTGGATGCGACCTGTCCCGAGGGCTTTGCGGGGGATGAGAGCATCGTTTATACACTGGGTGAGGTGTGCGCCACGGAGTATCTTGCCATCGTTTTGCATTCGCCCTTCTGGTGCAGTCCCTTTTTTGGACATGCATGGAGCGAGATGCCCGCGAGCGTGCAGATGGTGCTGGCGCATGCCGAGAACGGCTCGTACCGTTGTATTCTGCCCGTGTGCGCCGATACCTTCAAGACGGCTTTGCGCGGCACGGAGCGTGGGATCGAGGCGGTCGTTTCCTCCAACTGCAAAGGGCTTACCGCATGCCGCCGTCAGCTTTCTCTCGTTACCGCGGAGGGAGAGGATCCCCACTCGCTCGTCCGTCTTTGCGCCGAGCAGGCGGCAAAGCTGCTTGGAAACGGACTGCTGATGCGCGAGGAAAGAGAGATGCCCGAGGTGCTTGAATACCTTGGATGGTGCTCGTGGGATGCGCTTCAGTATCGCATCAGCCACGAGGGACTGCTTCTCAAGGCACGGGAATTTGCGGAAAAGAAGGTGCCCGTGCACTATGCGATTTTGGACGATATGTGGGCGGATATCCCCGATTTTGCCACCATTCCCGAGGAGCATACCTTCCGAGAGCTGGTCAATATCATGCATCAGAGCAGGATACGCACCTTTGACGGCGATCCGATACGCTTCCCGAAGGGGATGAAGGCGGCGATCGACGATCTCCGCGCGGCGGGGATCCCCACGGTCGGTCTGTGGTATCCCACCACGGGCTATTGGAAGGGCTATTATGAAGACAGCGATCTTGTCCGTGAGCATCCCGAATGCTTCATGGTGGCAAATTCGGGCAAATGGCACAAGGAGGGGGAGCGGATCGTCATGGTCAAGCCCGAAGAAAAATCGGCGGACGGGTACTTTGATGCGGTCGCCGAGCGCGCAAAATCCTGGGGGGTTGACTTTGTCAAGGTGGATAATCAGGGCTATCATAAGCACTACCGTGATCTTTACCCGATCGGGCAGAGCGCACGCGCGATCCATAGAGCGATCGACCGCTCCGCAGACAAGCATTTTGGCGGCGCGATCATCAATTGCATGGGTATGGCGTCCGAGTGTATGTTCAACCGCCCGACGAGCGCCGTCAGTCGTTGCTCCGACGATTTTATGCCCGAGAGCCGCGAGTGGTGTGCAAAAAACATCCTGCAATGCGCCTACAACGGACTTTTGCAAGGGCAGTATTACATCAACGATTGGGATATGTTCTGGACGGACGACGAGCAGGCGGCGAAGAACAGTCTCTGCCGCGCGATCAGCGGAGGTCCTATCTACGTCAGTGACAAGATCGGTCGGACACGCCCCGAGGTGCTCCGTCCCTTAACGCTTTCCGACGGACGGATCCTGCGCCCCGATCACAGCGCAATGCCGACGGCGGATTGCGTAACCTCGGATCCGAGAACGAGCCACCGTCCCCTCAAGATCTTCAACCGCGTAGGAGAGGCGGGGATCGTTGCGCTCTTCAACGTCGATGAGAACGCGGAGGCGGTAAGGGGCACGCTTTCTGTCGTGGATGCAAGGCTTGCCGACGGTGACTACGTTTATTACGAATATTTCACAGGTGCGTGCGGTATACTGCGCGGCAAGGAGGCAATTGATGTGACCCTTTCGGATCGCGATACCTTCCGCCTGTACACGCTGGTCCCACTCCAAAAGAATGGTGTGACGCTTCTCGGTAGGTGCGACAAATACGTCGGTATCAAGGCGATCGAGTCGGTCGTGGGCAACACGGTTACCTTCCGCGAGGGCGGCAAGATTGGATTTTACTCGGAAACACCCGTTGCGGTGCGCAGTGAGCGCCGCGTGCTTGAGGTGGTCAGAGAGGGGAATTTCTCCTACGTTGTAGCCGATCCGGAGGAAAAAATACTTAATTTTTGATCTGTTATGCAAATAAAGATGCGTTTTTGTACTTGTAATATGCGAAAGCATATGGTATAATAGAACAGTCGAATTCCGTTCGACTGTTTTATTTTTACTTGCAAAGTGAGGACGGTATGGGCGTTCACGATCAACACAGAAAACGAATGAAGGCAAGATTTTTGGAGCATGGAAGCGATTCCATGTATCCGCACGAGCTTATGGAAATGATCCTTTATTATTCCAAGCCGCAGGGCGATACCAATCCCTGCGCGCACGCGCTGCTCGAGCGCTTCGGCAGCATAAAGGGCGTGCTTGATGCGCCGTACGATGAGCTGGTTGCGGTCGACGGTGTCGGTGAGCATACGGCGATCATGCTC
>JAFTJB010000001.1 GCA_017456625.1 Clostridia bacterium | reverse complement strand
TTCCGCGCGATACGGCAGGCATGATCGACGGCAGATGCGTCATCAGCCGCGGACTTGGAAATCACACGTGGATCCCGCGCATCTTCAACACCCCCGAGCTGGTCATATTGACACTCAAGCAGGGTTGAGTGTATGAATAAATTGTAAATATACTGTTCTTCCCTTGACAAACATCAATTGTTTTGCTACAATATTAAATAGTAATCTCGAGAAAGGAGGATCATAGGACCCAGATGGACGGCGACAGTAGTACCGATAGTGATGAACGTAACAATATGAATTGTTTGATATATAAGGCGTGCCTGCATCGAAATGTACGAGACAGGTATGCCTTTTTGTGCTTGAAACACTTTTTGAGCTGACAGACACCACCGAAAAACAAGCGACCCGCATTCATATCATCATTATCAAAAACGGAGGATTTTTTACCCAATCATGGCAACATACATTGTAATTATGGCGATATGCCTGGTCTTATCCGCCTATTTCTCGGCAACCGAGACCGCCTTTTCCACAATGAACAAGACACGCCTGAAAACGCTCGTCGAAAAAGGCAATAAGCGCGCGCAGCTCGCGCTCACTCTGGTCGAAAAATACGACCGACTGCTCTCTACCATTCTCATTGGTAACAACATCGTAAACATCCTGCTTTCTTCGATCGCTACGATCTTCTTTATCGATATCTTAAACGGTGACCAGGAAACGGCTTCCACCGTTTCCACAGTTGTGATCACCCTGCTCGTCCTGACCTTCGGTGAGATCACCCCGAAAAACCTTGCAAAGGACTTCCCCGAGAAGTTCGCAATGTTTTCCGCGCCTATTATTCAAGTTTTGATTTGGATCTTCATGCCCCTCTCCATCGTCTTCTCGGGTTGGAAAAAGCTGCTCGGTAAGATCGTCAAATCCGAAAAGGAAGAGAAAATGTCTCAGGAGGAGCTTTTGATGTTCGTCGAGGAGGTCGAGCAGGAAGGTAGCATCGATAACTCCGAGGGAGATCTGCTCCGCAACGCGATCGAATTTACCGATCAAAAGGCAGAGGATATTCTGACACACCGCGTAGATCTCGTCGGCATTACGAAGGACGCAACCAAGGAAGAGGCTGCTCGCGTCTTCTCCGAGAGCAAATTCTCACGTCTGCTCGTATACGAGGAGAGCATCGATAACATCGTCGGTATTCTCCACCAGAAGAACTTCTATACTGCAAAGGGCATTTCCGAAAAAAGCATCGAGGAGCTCATGACGCCCCCTATCTTTGTTCACCAGACCATTACCATCAACGACCTGCTCAAGCAGCTCCAGAGCGAAAAATCGCACATTGCGGTCGTGCTCGACGAGTACGGCGGAACGCTCGGTATCGTTACGATGGAGGATATTCTCGAGGAGCTGGTCGGAGATATCTGGGACGAGCATGACGAGGTCGTGGAGACCTTTAAGGACGTGGACGAGTCCACCTGCCACGTCGATTGCTCTGTTAACCTCAGTGACTTCTTTGATCGCTTTGATATCTCGGAGGAATCCGAGCACTCCACGCTCGGCGGATGGGTCGTCGAAAAGCTCGACAAGCTCCCCGAGGTCGGAGATACCTTTACTTATGAAAATCTCAAGGTCACCGTCACCGAGATCGATTCTCACCGCGTTGCCTTTGTCGAGGTCGTCAAGCTCGAGCCTGAGGAGCTCGAGGAGGATGACAAGAAGGAGCGCAACGACGACTGATAAAAAAACACCGTGTATGTGATCCATACACGGTGTTTTTTATATTTCAGGGACGATGTAATGTTTACCGTTCAGCATGCGCTCAATGCGGTCAAGCAATTCCTCGCTCTCCGCGCGCACGGTATGGTAGTGATATCCGCCCGTAATGCTCATCAGCTCGGTGGATTTTCCGCTCCGCACTCCCTCAAGGAAGCGCGCAACGTCCAAGCGCGACCGAATGTTGAGCGTCGCCTCGATCCTGCCATAAACCTTGTGCCAGACAAATACGTCCGCCACAACGCCGCCAAGATCTACAATGGCGAAAAGCTCCTCCTCGGTCTGCTCCTTGGTGTGCCAAACCTTGAATACGCGCTCCACGTAGGGAGTTTTTTGCATCACGTACCCCATTCTGGTCGGTACAATGTCGTGTCCACTCTCCTTAATGGCGGAAATATCCTGCACGATGATCTGACGGGATACGTCAAATTTTTTGGAAAGCGTGTTTCCGGAGATTGGTTTATCCGATGCGTTGAGCAGATCAATAATCGCCGCTCTCCGCTCCGCAACCTTGCCTACAATTGCCTCGTTGTGCTCCATCCTTCGTCTCCCTTCGGATTTCTTATCGATATTTTACCATATAACTTTACTGTTGTCAAGTTTTTGTGTAAACATTTTGTCGAAATAAAAAGAAAAAATTCACTTGACAAGGAAGCAAATTTGTAGTATAATGATTGCGTTCGCAGGTGTAACTCAATGGCAGAGTGTCCGCTTCCCAAGCCGAATACGCGGGTTCGATTCCCGTCACCTGCTCCAAAAGAAGGGGTAGGAATGCTAAAGCATTCCTACCCCTTCTTTTGGAAACAGACTTACCGAATTGAACCCGTGCATATTTGCAAAGCAAATATGCTATAGCGTGCGGCTCCACCAACTGACGAATTTATATTCCACAATACCGCACGTTTGGGTTCAGATTCCCGCCCTGTTCGGGTTCGCATTTTGTGAGCAAGCCGACGGGAGCTCGCTCACGGGAGGCGCGGCGGGCAAGCCCGCTTCCAATAATCGCCCCTCGTGCGGGGCAAACAGATACCACGATGGGAAAATCTGTAAAGCACTCCCTTTATGCGTCATCTTGAGCGAAGGAAGGCAATTGTAAGCAATTGCCGTCCGAAGTCGAAGTTTTGCGCAGTTTGGTACAAACGGAGCAAAACCACGAGGCGGTACGCCGAAGTGAGATCTACAATCGAGTTTTGCCATACCGTTTCATAGGAAAGTAACTTTCATTTAGTAAGTCAGCAAGACTCCTTTGTAGATCCCGCTTCGATGCTTCGCATCTTGCGCTTTCGCTCCATTCGTACCTCATTGCGCGAAAGTTCGACTCGGTCAGAATTTCTTCCCTCGCTCAGGATGACGCACTGTTTTTACCATCGGGGTAACTGTTTGCACCGCACAAAAGGCGACTATTCGGTGCGGCACGTTGCCGCCGCTCAGGATGACGCACAAATATTTACCCTTCACCTTTTTAAAGTTCTTGAAAAGGGTTAGGGGGTGCGGGGGGAAGGGGAAAACTTCTTTCAAGAAGTTTTCCCCTTCCCCCGCTATATTATTTATTATTAATTATTAATAAAAAGTAGCGACTTCTTGAGCAGGCTTGACAGCGAACTCGGTGTTTGAGACGTAGAGGACGGGACCTGCGCCGTTATAGAGCTTATGCTTTTCGACCTTGATCTTACCCGTGAAGGTGATCCAATCGCCTGTTTTTGCGGCGGTGGGCTCGGGGAAGATGCAGACCATGGGATGATATGCGATATCATCCGCACAGCAGGTCATGACGTGGCGTCCTGCGAGGAGACTCTGCGGCCCCATCTGCTTATCGCGTGCAACGATACCCTTAAAGCGAAGCTTTTTGCCATCGTATTTGCCCATATCCTCGGAGAGATCACGGTAGAAGATCGCGTAGAACTCATCGGGAATATCCACGACCTCGGCATCCAGATCGTAAGGAAGCGGATCCTCGATCTCATCGTACTCCACGTGACCGTCGGGATAATCGTAGGTAATGGCACAGCCGCGCGAGATCCCACGAACGACCTTGTGGATCTCCTCCTTGTCAATATTCTCGGGCGTGCGGTTGAGCACCAGCATCTCGCAGTTGAGAAGCTTATCGACCATCAGCTGGCGCATATTGGCATTGTAGGAGAGGAACGTGTTCGCATCTGCAAACATCATTTCCTGATAGATACCCCACGTATCGGGAAGATTTTCATAGAGGGTATTCAGCGGCCACATGCCGTTGTACTCGATGATGATGCGGTCGAGCTTGTGTTTTTTTGCGATCGCGGTGAGATTTTCCTTGGTAAAATCCGCCTCGTCCTCGATCAACTCCAGATAGACGTTCTGTCCGTAGAATTTGCTCGGGTCAAGCTCATCCACGCCCTCTTCGCACTGAATGATGAGCGTTTTTTCACCCGAATTGAATTTTTTATCCTCCATCGACTCCTGAATGATGTGCGTTTTTCCGCCCTCCAGGAAGCCCGTAAAAAGATAAACAGGATATTTTACTGCCATGTTTGCCTCCGTTAATGCGTGCCGAACAGATGCTCCAACGCGTGCTCATCGAGCTTCGAGCCAATGACGCAAAGACGTCCCATGACCGCCGCAGAGCCGTCGCGGATATCTGCCTCACCGGGAATGTAGTCGAAGTGGATCCATCCGCCCTCGACGTTCTCTACGATGCCCTTTGCGCGCAGAACAATACCGTAGGTGTGCTCCTCAAGCAATGCCTCGAGCGCAGCCTCCAGCTCTGCCTTGGTAAATTTCTTTGCGGTCTCCACGCCCCAGCTGACAAACACGTCGTCCGCGTGGTGATGATGATGATGTCCGTGACCGTGATGATGGCAAGAGCAGTTGGGATCGTCGCACTCGTCCTCATCATGGTGGTGATGGTGATGATGCTCGTGGTGCTCGTGCTCGTCCTCGTCGTGATGGTGATGGCACTTGCAGTCGGGATCGTCGCACTCGTCCTCATCATGGTGGTGATGGTGATGATGCTCGTGGTGCTCATGCTCATCCTCGTCGTGATGATGGTGGCACTTGCAGTCGGGATCGTCACACTCGTCCTCGTCATGATGGTGGTGGTGATGCGCCGCTTCCTCCTTGAGACGCTTGAGTTCCTCCTCGATCGTGTCGCGGCGCTCCATTGCTGCAAGAAGCTGCTTGCCGTCGAGCTGAGACCAAGGCGTTGTAACGATGGTCGCGGTCGTGTTGTGCGCGCGCAGAAGCGCGATCGCCTCATCAAGCTTTGCCTGCGCAACACCGTCGGTGTGAGAAAGCACGATACAGCCCGCGTTCTCGATCTGATCGTTGAAAAATTCACCGAAATTCTTCATGTACATCTTGCACTTCTTTACGTCAACGACCGTGGTGAAGCCATTGAGCATATCCGCATCGGCAGAAACGCTCTGCACCGCGCGAATGATGTCGGAAAGCTTGCCAACACCCGAGGGCTCGATCAGAATACGGTCGGGCGCATAGGTATCCAAAACCTTTTGGAGCGCCTTGCCAAAGTCGCCGACCAAGGAGCAGCAGATGCAACCGCTGTTCATTTCGGTGACCTCAATGCCCGCATCCTGCATAAATCCGCCGTCAATGCCGATCTCACCGAATTCGTTCTCAATGAGTACCAGCTTTTCCCCGGCGTATGCCTCGGTCAAAAGCTTTTTGATGAGCGTGGTCTTGCCCGCTCCCAAAAATCCGGAAAAAATATCAATCTTTGTCATGTTATCTACCTTCTTTTTTCAAAATCAACTTATATTATAACCCGAAACATAACAAAAGTCAATGATTACACCAAACTTTTTCAAAAGTCTCGTGCAAAAACAGATGGGGAGGAGCTTCTCGCAAGAAGCCCCTCCCTAAGGTCTTTTATTCTTTATTAATCGTCATACAGCTTGCCCCAGCGACGGCGGCGAAGGATCTGCCAGACGAGCAGAAGCACAAGTGCCAGAACGATCACGCCGCAAAGGACGTAGATGCCAACGCCGATCGAGCTCTCAACCTTCAATTCCTCCCAAAGCTCGTTGAGCATGGTCAGCTGCTCGGGATTAAGATTGAGGTATGCCTGCGTGTGGACCGACTCGGACATCTCGTAAAGGATCTCCATCGCGTCCTCGTGTACGTCGGTCATATATTCGACGTACTCGGGATTTTCGCGTACCGTGGTCATAGGAGACGCGTAGTAGGTGTACTCCGCATTTGCCGTAGCGATATCCTCGCGGCACATGAAGTTGATGTACTCATGCGCAAGATCCACGCTTTGTGCGTTGGTAGGAATACACATCGCATCCACGTAGCTATTGGTTCCCTCCTCGGGATAGTAGAACGCCAAGGAATCGTTGTCCTCATACATCGCGAAGAAATCCCCCGCATAGTACGCCGCAACTGCCGCAGAGCCACTCTGCATCTTGTTGAAGATCTCGTCCATAACATAGCCCTGAACGACATTCTTCTGCGTTTTGAGGAGCGCCAACGCCTCTCTCCATTGCGCTTCGGTCGCGTTGTTGACGTCATAGCCGAGGTAATAGAGCGCGGTGCCGAACGCATCACGGTTGTTGTTGAATTGCAGGATATCCCCCGTATAATCGGTATCCCACATGAGCGACCAGCTACCGATATCCTCATCGTCCTCGGCAACGATCTCGGTATTGTAGATAATACCGATCATGCCGTAGAAATACGGCACCGAATACTGCGCACCCTCAACGCCATCACCCTCGTAGTAGACGTTCGCGCCCTTGAAGGCATCGTCCACAAACTTATAATTGGTGATCTTCTCGAGGTTGAGCGGCTGAAGGAGGTTTTCGGACACCATGCGCTCGATCATGTAGTCGGAGGGGATGATCACGTCGTATGCCGCGGCTCCGCTGCTGATCTTTGCGTACATATCCTCGTTGCTCGAATAGGTGGAATAATTCACCTTGACGTTGCGCCCAAGCACCTCGCGGCAGTATTTTTCAAACTCTGCGTTGACGTCGAGCGTACCGTCCGAGCCGTCCGAGATATACTCACCCCAGTTGTAAACGTAGATCGTCTCTTCCCTGCCCTCCTCGCCACAGGAGGAAAACACCACACAAAGTGCGGTCAGCAGTACAAGCACGAGTGCGTAAAAAAGCAATTTCTTCTTCATCACTTCACCCCCGTTTTTCTCTGCTTGCGCTCACCGACAGAGCCTGCCACGTTGACAAGGATGAGCAAAACGAGAATTGCAACGATCATAAGCGTGCAAAGCGCGTACATGCTGAATTTCACCTCGTGCGCGGTCTGGTTGTAGATGTAGAGCGGGAGTGTTTTGAAGTCGGGCGATGATACGAAATGGCTGATAACGAAGTCATCGAGCGAGAGCGTAAAGCTCATCATGAGTCCCGAAACGATACCCGGCAGGACGGAGGGCAGCTCCACACGAAGGAAGGTCTGCGCAGGCGTACAGCCAAGATCGAGCGCCGCCTCGGTCAGATTTCTGTCCATCTGTCGAAACTTTGGCAAAACGGACAGGATGACGTACGGCAGATTGAAGGTCGTGTGCGCAATGATCATCGTCCAAACACCGAGGACGTCGTTGATCTTGAGGATCGCGGTCACACCGACGAACAAAAGCATCATCGACACACCCGTAACGATATCGGGGTTCATCATGGGGATATTGGAGACCGACTCCATGGCACGCTGATAGCGCTTGTTGGAGGAACGGTAGATCGCAAATGCCGCCAAGGTACCGATCACGGTCGCGAGCAAGGAGGAGACCACCGCCAAAAGCAACGAATTCTTGAGTGCCTTGAGCGCTTCTCCGTCACGGAAGAGATCTCGATACCAATGGAACGAGAAATTCGAGAACGAGCTGAGGTTGCCCGACTCATTGAAGGAAAACAGGATCACGACCAAAATCGGCGCGTAAAGGATCAGAAAGATCAGCGCCATGTAAGAGCGAGAAAGCCATTTCATACGATCAGATCCTCCTCTCCGTCAGAGAAGCGATTCATGATCGCCACCGAAATCAAAATCAGGATCATCATGACCAGCGAGATCGCCGCGCCCGTGTGATAGGTCACCGCGTTCTTGAACTGACGCTCAATGACGTCACCGATCAGGTCGAAGGAGCCTCCGCCCAGCTTCTGCGAGATATAGAACGTGCTGATTGACGGCACGAACACCATCGTCACGCCCGAAACGATGCCCGGGACGGTGAGCGGCAGGATCACGTGGAAGAGCGTTTTGGGGCTGTTACAGCCAAGATCCGCTGCTGCCTCGATGTAGCGGGGATCGATCTTGGTCAGCGACGTGTAGATCGGCAATACCATATAGGGCAAAAAGTCGTAGACCATACCCAAAATAACCGCCGCGTCGGTGCCGATAAAGGTCAATTTTTCAAAGCCGAGCTTTGTGAGGAAGGTGCTGACAAGTCCGCCGTTATCGAGCAACGCCATGAGCGAATAGGTACGGATGAGCAGGCTGATCCACATGGGAAGCATGAGCAGGACCATGAGGATACTGCGCGTACGCGTAGACGTGCGGGACATACAGTACGCCAGGGGGTAGCCGATGAGCAGACAGATCACCGTCGCGATCAGCGAAAAGCCCAGAGACATGACGAACGTATGCGAATACGACGAGAGGGACAGCAAATTTTCAAACGTAAAATCGCCGTTGCGATCGGTCACTGCGAAATAAAGCACGAACAAAAGCGGTGCGATAATGAACAACAGCGACCAAAGCATATACGGAGCGGCAGCGGCTCGCTCAAAAAACGAACGCTTTTTTTTCATTCTTCCTCGTCCTCCGTGGCATCAGAAAGGCGATCCAACTCATCACTGAAGGAGGAATAGTCGCCAAACATACCCGAAAACTCGGATTTTTTCATAATATGGATCGCATCGGGCTCGATATAAAGTCCAATCGTCTCCCCCTCCGCAACAAAGTCGGTGGTCTGAATCATCCACTTAAAGCCGCCGACGTCCACGATGATCTCATAGTGAACCCCCTTGAAGGTGACACCCGTAACGGTACCGCGGAGCATTCCCTTTTCCACCGAAACCACGTCCACATCCTCGGGGCGCACCACAACGTCCACCGCCTCGTTCTTCTCAAACCCTCCGTCAAGGCACTCAAACGTATGCCCCGCGAAGCGCGTTTTATAGTCCTCAAGCATGATGCCGTCGACAATGTTCGATTCACCGATAAAGTCTGCAACGAACGCATTCTCAGGCTCGTTGTAGATATCGGTCGGCGTACCGATCTGCTGGATGCGGCCGTTTGCCATGACCACGACGGTATCGGACATGGAAAGCGCCTCCTCTTGATCGTGGGTGACGTAAATAAAGGTGATTCCCGTCTGATGCTGGATGTTCTTGAGCTCGTTCTGCATATCCTTGCGAAGCTTGAGATCAAGCGCCGCCAGAGGCTCGTCCAAAAGCAGCACCTTGGGCTGATTGACCAGTGCGCGCGCGATCGCTACACGCTGCTGCTGACCGCCCGACAGCGTGCTGACACGGCGTCGCTCAAAGCCCTTGAGGTTGACCATGGAGAGCATCTCCTTGACCTTCTCCTTGATCTCTGCATCGGGAAGCTTACGAATCCGAAGTCCAAAAGCGATATTGTCAAATACATTGAGATGCGGGAACAGCGCGTAACGCTGAAAGACCGTGTTGACCTGTCTTTTGTAGGCAGGCACGTCGTTTATCCGCTCTCCACCGAAAAAAACATCGCCCGCGTCAGGCGTTTCAAAGCCGCCAATGATACGAAGCGTTGTTGTTTTTCCACAACCCGAAGGTCCCAAAAGGGTGATAAACTCCTTGTCGTGGATTTCCAGACTCATGTCGTCCAGAACGGTTTCGCCGTCAAAAGACTTGGAAATTCCGTTCAGCCGAATCAGTACATCTTTTTTGTTCATTCCGCATAAATACTCCTTTGAGATAAAAAATATTCATGGAACAAAACGGGCTATCGCCCGCTGTCGGCATCACGCAAGCACCTCGGCGGCTGATTTCCGAGCGCCCACACCGACACTAGCCATAAACTCTGCACTCTATTGTAGCAGATACGAGCAAAAATTGCAATACATTTGTTAAAATTTCCTTGCAAAAATCGTGATTATCCGCTTTTAACTCGAAAGAAGTGAAATTATTTGCCAAAAATCGTCACTTTACTCCCAAATCCTCTCAAATCCTCCCGTTTTAAGCGATTTTTCCTTGCTCCAAAAAGCGCGCGAAAAGACTGACCGAGAAACAAAAAAGCGAGAGCCCTCCGCCTGCTCGTAAAAGAAGATAAACCGACAGTGCCCAGAGTAAAAACAGCGAGAAAAAGGTCATGGCAAGCATGATATGTCGGGCACATCGCTCGGAGGTAAAACGGTATAAAAATGCCTCTGTCATGCGTCCGCCGTCAAAGCTTCCGACGGGCAGAAGGTTGAGAAGCCCCAGCAAAAGCGATGCGACCGAAAAAATGCGTGCAAAATAGGAGATCCCCCACAGCGGCGCGACGATAAGAGAACCGAGCAGGCTAAAGAGAGGACCTGCCGCCGCGAGCAGCCACTCTTCCCCATAGGAAAGTAATCTTCCACCGACCTCGATCCGCGCACCAAGCAGATCCAATCGTAGCGCACGAAGCGGAATATGCATCAGGCGCGCCGCAAGAAGATGTCCGCATTCATGCCAAAGCGCCGCCAGCATTGCGGCAAATGCCACCCCCGTGCGGTCACAAAGCACCGCTCCGGCAAAAAACAGCGCCGCAATCGGTGTCATACCAAGCCTCCGTCCTCGCATTTTCATCACCTCCGCCTTCCCTTTCAGGCTATGACGGAATGAGGGAAAGTATGATAAAGGGCATTGGATCCGAGCTTGGATCCAATGCCCTTTATTAATTAGTATTCATCCAAAAAGACCTTTTTGACTGCCTCAAGATATCCGTATCCATACAGATCGTCGGGTTCGAGATAGCTGCCCTCGGTCCACTCGTTCCAGCTATTGACGGTAATGAGCGGAGCCTTCATTTCGGGATGCGAATCGACGTATGCCCTCGTCATTTCAAGTCCCTTTTGGAAATTCTCGGGTGTACTGTCGGTACACATTTTCGGGTTATAGCCCGGGTAACGCGGGTTTGCGTCCCATCCCACGGACATATGCGGATAGAGGGGCGCCTTGACCGTTTCCTCAATCAGCTTCCATTCCTTTTCGGTCGCATCAAGAACCTCCTCAAAGGTCATTCCCTTCTTTTCCTTTTGCAGTGCTGTCGTGTAGTCATGGAAATTATAGACCGTCACGCCGTCAAGATTGGCACGGTTGATAAAATCAAGGATGGACGTTTTTTCATCCAACATCCTTGCCCGATACTTGGCAGACCGAATACCCGCGTGCAATTCGAGTCCGGGGAATCCCGCCTTGACCGTCTCATCGCGGAAATATTGCAGCGCCTCAAGCGCCTCCTCCACGCCGCCGAGTCCGCGGACAAGATTTTCAAAATCGAAAAGCATGTACACGGGCTTACCGTCGATCTTATAGTAAGAGGGGTGTGAGAAATACTTCTCGATGGTGCGCTGAACGATGATCTCATCAAAGGTCTTGCGATCCACCGCGCCGTCCCAAATGGTTTTGTTAAGCTTGGATATTCTTCTGTCCCACATGGTGGTCGCGGTATGATTTGCCCACATCAGGTAGAATTTGACACGGTCGTTATTGCGTGCCTTAAGGTAGCCGTCATTGAGACACTGCTCCAGAAACGGGCGGTTCTCATACCAATACCAATCGTAGATGAACACATTGACACCGTGGTCTGCCGCCGCGGCGATCTGTCCCTCCATCACGTACGGATCCGCCTCGTTGACGTAGCCCCAAAGCGGCTTACGCGGCCACTTATGTCCCGGAAAGCGCGGCTGCATCTCCTGCACCGTCTCCCATTCACCGATCCCCTGCGGCCAAAACATTCTCGTCCGCAATTCGTCTCCCGTGTAAGACGGCCAAACGTATGCCGCAACGTCGTATTTCTTCATAAAAAATGCCCTCCTTGCGTTTTTTCTTCATTATAAAACACGCTCGGAGGGAATTTCAAGTAATCTTTTTGATCAAAAAAGTATTCAATTTTGATTTTTTCTATATTGTAATGGGGTACAACCGAAGGACTGAGAAAACCTCTTAAAAAAGGCGGTACGGTTGGTAAATCCGCTCTCCGAGAGGATCTGCTCAACGGAAAGATCGGTCTCTCGGAGCAGCCTTGCCGCCTTCTTGACACGGCAAGAAAAAACGTACTCCTTGAGTGTCATTCCCGTATATTTTTTAAAGCTGCGCGAGAAGTGCTCGGGGGTGTAAAAGCATTTTGCCGCCAGCTCGTCCGAGCGCAAGCACTCGGAGCAATTGCGCGCGATGTAGTCGAGAAGCTCCTCGTTCATCGCGAACTTTTCGGATCGGATCTCCGCCATTTTGCGAAAGATCATACCAAGCAGCAGATTGAGCGCCGAATGGCGGATCATTTCCCCACCCGGTGATTGCTTTTTTTGCTCCTCCTCCGTCCATTCGATCAGCGTTTCCATCTTTTTTCGCTCGTCTCCCTCAAAGTGAAGCAGGACGTTCTCGCGCATGATGCCCCCCTCAAGCTCCGCAAAATCCCGCAGCTTGAGAAAGGAAAGCGCGTTCTCCGCTCCACGCAGGCTCTCATTCACGTATTCGGGCTTGACCATGATATCCACGTATTTCAGATTTTCGATCGGCTCGAGCGTATGTTGACTGTGGTAATCGATCAGGAGCAGATCACCGTGACCGACGAGGTATTCGCTGTCGTTGATGCGATGTCTTCCCTTGCCTTGATAGGTATAAACGATCTCAATGAAACGGTGCGTATGGCATTGCTCGGTCTGCATTAAATGCACGCGGTTGATCTCATACGGACTGTCCAATACCCACTCGGAGGTTTCACTCTGCAGTTTAACGCCCATACAAGCTCTCCTTTCTCCGAAATAACGAGCGGTATTTATTTTTTCTTGTAATACGGCTTTTTCGGGGTATTCCGCGCGATCTCGTCACGGCGCTCCTGCGGACGGAAATACTGATACAGCGAGCACGGGAGCATACCGTTATAGAGCTTTCGTGTCTTATCCGCGCGCTGACCGTAGAGCCGTTCAAAATCGGGGTGTGATGTGATGATATAGATCTGCCACGGCGACAGGCGCGCAAACGCACGTCCCATATCGCGATACAGCTCCGCCGCCTCCGCAGGGGTCATGAGACGTTCGCCGTAGGGCGGATTGCAGACCACCGTTCCCTTGCAGTCCTTTTTCTCGATCCTGCGCACGTCCGCTTGGAAAATGTTGAGATGCTCCTCAACACCCGCGCGGAGCGCATTCTCATAGGTCACGTCGAGAATGGCATCGTCGATATCCGATGCATATACTTCAAATTGAGCGTCCCGACGGATCTTCCCCTCCGCCTCCTCGCGCGCATCCGCCCACGTCTTGGGTGAAAGCTGCGAGAATTTCTCCGCCGCGAATGCTCTGCCAAGTCCGGGTGCGCGGTTTGAAAGGATCATTGCCGCCTCGATGGCGATCGTTCCCGAGCCGCACATGGGATCCCAGAACAGCACGTCCTCACGCGGTCTCGCGGTCAGCGCGATCGCCGCCGCCAGCGTTTCGCGGAGCGGTGCCGCTCCCGATTGCGGACGGTAACCTCTTTTATGAAGCGGAATTCCAGAGGTATCGATCATGAGAGAGACGGTATCCTTAAACAGGAAAAACTCGATCTGATACTGCGTTTCGGTCTCGGAAAACCACTTGATTCCGTAATGCGCGGAAAGCCGCTCGACGATCGCCTTTTTGATGATGCTCTGGCAATCGGGGATGGAATACAGCTTACTTTTGATGCAATGTCCCTTGACGGGAAAGGCATCGTATTTTCCAATCCAATCCTCCCACGCAAGTGCCATGACACCCTCGAAAAGCTCGGTATAGGTCGTTGCGGGAAAAGCTCCAAGGCGGATAAAAACGTGCTCGGCACAGCGAAGGTTGACATTGCATCGCGCAACGTCTCGCTCCTCGCCCTCAAAGATCACACGCCCATCCATCGTTTCGATCCGACGGAGTCCCAGCGCATCGATCTCCTCACCCAGCATTTTTTCAAGTCCGAACAAGCAGGTCGCAACCAACTCGAGCTTCATTTCGTATCCTCTCTTTCTCTCTATTCGGTCTTTTATTCTATCACGAAAGCGCCAATTTGTCAAGTTTTCATCACGTTTTCAAAATAATATGAAAAAAAACGCCTATAAAAGGGCAATTTTTGTGAATAAAAATACCAAAAAGCTATTGCAATTTTTTCAAAAATGCTATATAATAAATCATTATGATATTACGTTTGCAATCCCCTTGCAAATATGCGAAAGGTTAGGTACAAAGCATGAACAAAATGAAAGTCGGTGTCATTGGTGCGACGGGTATGGTCGGTCAGCGCTTTTTGACGCTTCTTGAGGATCACCCCTACTTTGAGGTTGCCGTTCTGGCGGCATCCGCGCGCTCCGCAGGCAAGACCTATGCGGAGGCTGTCGGCGAGCGTTGGAAGATGACCACTCCCATGCCCGAAAAGTTCAAGGATATGGTCGTTCTCGATGCGGCAAGGATCGAAGAGGTCGGCAAGCTCTGCTCCTTCGTTTTCTGCGCGGTCGATATGAAGAAGGACGAGATCCGCGCGCTTGAGGAGGCATATGCGAAGGCAGAGATCCCCGTGGTCTCCAACAACTCCGCAAACCGCTGGACCCCCGACGTTCCCATGGTCATTCCGGAGATCAACGACGCGCATCTTGAGGTCATTGCCGCACAGAGAAAGCGCCTTGGCACCAAGCGCGGCTTCATTGCCGTCAAGCCCAACTGCTCCATTCAGTCCTACGTTCCCGCACTCACGCCCCTGCGCAAGTATGGCATCAAGGAGGTCGTTGCAACCACCTATCAGGCAATCTCCGGTGCAGGCAAGACCTTCCGCGAGTGGCCCGAGATGATCGACAACGTCATCCCCTTCATCGGCGGTGAGGAGGAAAAGAGCGAGAAGGAGCCCTTGCGCGTTTGGGGTGAGGTCAAGGACGGTGCCATCGTCCCTGCCATGTCTCCCATCATTACTTCGCAATGCATCCGCGTGCCCGTCTCCGACGGTCACACCTGTGCGGTATTTGTGAACTTCGAGA